>JBEBIR010000538.1:0-3062 GCA_040080315.1 Gemmatimonas sp. | reverse complement strand
GCGAGACAACGGCGTGGGGTTCGACATGGCGTACGCGCACAAGCTCTTCACGCCATTCCAGCGACTTCATACGACGAACGAGTTTCCGGGAACGGGGATAGGGCTGGCCACCGTGCAGCGGATCATCGTTCGTCACGGCGGACGCATCACCGCCGAGTCGAATGTCGCACAGGGGGCAACGTTCTCGTTCACACTGGATGGGGCCGATGCGTTCATCTCGCCGGAACCTGCCACGAGGCCTTGAGTCATGCATGCACACGGCGGCGCACCCGCCCCGAGCGCTCCAAACCGCGATCACGTGTCGACGCCACTGCGGGTGCTGATCGTGGAGGACCAGGCCACCGACGCTGAGCTCATGGTGCTGCGTCTCGAGGACGACGGATTCGCGTTGCAGTGGCAACGTGTCGAGACCGAGGAGGACTTTCTCGTCGCGTTGCACTCATCGCCTGACATTATCCTGTCCGACTGGCGCCTGCCGCGATTCTCAGGACTCCGCGCACTCGAACTGCATCAGGAGCACCTTCCGGACGTCCCTTTCGTCGTGGTGTCGGGGCGGATCGGCGAAGAGGCCGCCATCGATGTGTTGCGAAAGGGCGCCGCCGATTACGTGTTGAAAGACCGGCCAACGCGCCTGGGCCAAGTGGTGCGGCGTGCCATTGACGACCAGCGCCACCGACGCGAAGGGGAGGTTGCAGCGGCCACGATTCGGCTCCAGGTGTCCGCGCTGGAGGCCGCCGGCAACGCGATCGTGATCACCAATCGTGACGGCCGGATCGAATGGGTGAATTCGGCGTTTTCGGAACTGACCGGATACACCGCACAGGACGTGCTTCGACGAAACCCGCGCGAGTTGCTGCGCTCCGGAGTGCATCCGCGCAGCGTGTACATGCAGCTCTGGGATACGATACTGAGCGGTCGAGTATGGCATGGCGAGCTGACGAATCGGCGGAAGGACGGGAGCCTGTACTCCGAGGAGCAGTCCATTACACCGGTGCGCGACGCGTCGGGGCAGATCTCGCACTTCATCGCGATCAAGCAGGATATCAGCGAGCGCGAGCAGCGAGAGAAGGAACTGGCGACCGTTGCCCGGGTGAGCGCGGCGATGCGACAGGCGACGTCGACCGATCAGTCGCTGCGTATCATCGTCGATGAGCTCATGGAACGGCTGCAGGCTACCGGCGTCGCGATCACGCTGCCCGATCGGCGGAGCGGCGAATCCGTCGTGGAATGTGCCCGTGGGAGCTACGAGCCGATGCTGGCGGCGCGCCGTCCTGAGGGCGCCGAGTCGAGCGACTTGCCGCACCCGACCGATCCGGCCTCGCGCGAGGACTTCGTGGCAGTGCCACTGACCGTGGAACACGAGTATATCGGCACGATGCTGCTGCGTCGCGGACATCCCTTCAGCAACGACGAGCTTCGGCTCCTTCACGTGCTGGCCAATATCACTGCGGGAAAGGTTCAGCGCGAAGAAATGCATGAATCCACACGCCGCGCGGCAGCCGAGCTGGCGGAGGCCTATGAAACGACCATCGAAGGATGGTCGCGAGCCCTGGACTATCGGGATCACGAGACGGAAGGTCATGCGCTCCGGGTAGCGGAAATGACCGTGGACATGGCGCGCGCGGCACATCTCTCGGACGCCGAGTTGGTGCACGTGCGACGCGGGGCGCTACTGCATGACATCGGCAAGATCTGCATCCCCGATTCCATTCTGATGAATACCGGTGAACTGAGCGAGGACGAATGGACCCTGATGCGCCTGCATCCGCAGGTGGCGTTCGACCTGCTCAACCCGATTGAGTTTCTGCGTCCGGCGCTTGATATCCCGCTGCATCATCACGAACGATGGGACGGGTCTGGATATCCGCACGGCCTGAAGGGCGAGGAGATTCCGTTCGCCGCGCGCCTGTTCGCCGTCGTCGATGTATGGGACGCGCTGCGTTTCGATCGACGGTATCGAAAGGGATGGCCGGAGGAGCGAGTCTTCGCGCATATCAGGGAGCGGGCAGGCACACACTTCGACCCGCGCGCCGTAGAGCTCTTCTTCGAGGGAATGGGTGTGGTCCCTTGCGCACCCGACGCCGACGAGCGCACGTTTTCCGAATGACCCACTCTTCCTTGGCGCGCGCCATTCGCCGCGCCGCCGCCAGCATCGCGCTTCTTGTGGTGTTCCCGAGCGCCGCCTACGCCACGTGGTCGGTGATCGCCATTGACATGGCCACCGGTCGTGTGGTGATCGCGTCGGCCACCTGTGTCAACAACAACGACGCGTTCCTGATGGGTATTCAGGCGGTCGTCGTGCCGGGCAAGGGCGTCGCGGCCTGTCAGGCCGGTGTTGATGGCACGCACGCCAATCAGATGCTCGTGTATGCAGAACTGCAGAAGGGCACTGATCCTGCGCGGATCATCGAGATGTTGTCGGCCGATCCGGCGTTCCAGTCGCGGCAGTTCGGCATTCTCGATCTGCAGGGACGCAGCGCCGGCCACTCGGGCCTCACGAACGGCTATGTCTCGCAGGACATGCAGGGACGCGTGCCGGGTACGCAGATCTACTATTCGATTCAGGGCAATATCCTGCGCCCGGGCGAGGTGGTGCCGAATGCGGTGAAGGCGTTCTTGCATACGACGGGCGCACTCACCGATCGCGTGATGGCCGCGCTGGAAACGGCCGATGTGTACGGTGGCGACAGCCGCTGCACCTGCCCGCCGCTGCCGGCTGATGGCTCGAAGCCGCCCATTGCCTGCGAAGGCAAGACGTCGCACATCTCGTACATTCTGATGGCCGACAAGAACGACACCAACGGTGACTCGCACAACAACGGCAAGTACGCGATGTACATCACGGTGACGCAACCAGGGCAGGGTGGTCCGAACGTCATCAAGCCGGGTGAGAATCTGAATCCGGTGAAGACGCTGCGCATGCGGTACGACGCGTGGCGGAAGGCGCAGCCGGCGTCATTCAAGTGAACGGCGTCGCGCGAATGACTCCGTGGCGTGTGGCCATCGTGATGGCCATGGCCGCGACGTTCACCGCCGACGTGGCGTGGGCGCAGACCCCGCCC
>JBEBIR010000537.1:0-3066 GCA_040080315.1 Gemmatimonas sp. | reverse complement strand
GTGCTGATATTGGCTGGCGGCGCTGCGGCCGCTGAGACGGCGATTGGTCGCGCGCTGGCGTCCGCCCCATTGTCCTGGCTTGGACGAATCTCGTATCCGCTGTACCTCTGGCATTGGCCGCTTATGGTGCTGGGCGCTGTGCTCGTCCCCACGATCAGCCCCTGGGGGCGTCTGGCTTGGGGGGTGTTCGCAATTATTCCGGCATACCTCTCGCAACGGCTCATCGAACGACCGTTGCATTCGCGAATCGCGGCGTGGGTGAGTGGCCCGGAGCAATTCATGTACGCGGTTGGGGTGAGTCTTGCGCTCACGTTGACGGCGCACTGGGCGGCCCTCCGCAGCACACGCCACATCGAGCGCTCCGCGCACCGCACGTTTGCCGCGGCGCGGGCGGATCGCATGGAGCACTCATGCTGGGCGCGATCGGCCGACCAGGCGCCGCGCGCGTCGTGCGCATTCGGCGACAAGAATTCCGACATGCGGCTGGCGTTGCTTGGCGACTCACACGCGGAGCATTGGTTGGGTGGGCTCGACCGCGCGGGGAAGGCCCGTGGATGGCGCATAGACGCCAACGTGATGGGTGGCTGTCCGGTCTCCGACTTCAGTCGGCTGATCAGTGGCTCAACCGCGCGCCGCTATCGCGAGTGCTCACGCTATCGTGAAGCCACACTCCAGCGCATCATCGCGCAACGACCGACGGCGGTGATTCTGTCGAGTTTCGACTCGTACATGGGCATCGAGGGCGGCGAGCGACATGAGTATCAAGTCACTGAATCGGCGTGGCGCGAGGGACTGCGTCGAACGTACGCGCGACTCGCCGCGGCGCGGATTCCCGTCATCGTGCTCCGCGGCACTCCGCGCGTGCCTTTCGATGTACCCAGTTGTCTCTCGCGACGGGCCGAACGTTTGCCATTCGCGTCCGACTGTCAGTTCACGATTGATCGGGCCTTCAGGGCTCGCGCGCAGCTGGCACAGGATGTTGCGGCGCGCGGGCTTAATGTGCGGTTTGTGGACATGAATGATCAGGTGTGCGCGACGACACGCTGTCCGACGATTCGCGATGGCGTCGTGATGTTTACCGATGACAATCACCTCACGGCCGGCTTTACCAAGTCGGTTGGGCTGGTGTTGGCGGACCGCTTGAGCGGGGCGCTCGGCGCCCACTAGCGAGCGTCCCTCCTGAAACGCGGGTTTCGCGATGGGGAACCACAGACGAGAGACGGAGGACTGGAGACTCGAGACCAAGACTAACAGTGTCTGAGTCTGCTGTCTCCAGTCCTCCGTCTCTCGTCTGTTGGTCCAACTTCGCGAACGTGGCGTTTCACGATGAACACCGGGCTAGTCTGCCCCGCTACGTGCCGTATACGCGCACGCGATACCGGAGTTCGAGGATCGGGCGGAGCGGAACGGGCGGCACCACGCCATAGGGTGGTTCGACAGTGCGCGGTCGATACCATTCGCTCCAATCGGCTTTGGGGTTCGGCATGCGCTTCATCGGCGGGATGAAGATCTCATCCTGACGTCCTTCGATCCGCACCACGATAACGCGATTGGCCGCTCGGTACAGCGCTCCCTGCACCACGGGAATGATGCGAAAGTCACCTTCGATACGCGCATCGGACCAGAGCACCGTGCCTTCCGGTCGGGTCTTGGTCGTCTGCACCTCGACGCTGAGCCAGCCTGTTGAGTCCACAGCAGGCGCATCCTGCGAACGCATGCGCAATTCCATCTCGAGATTCGCCTGCGCACCGCCATACATGGCTGGTGTCTCGCGCAGGTTCATGAAGGCCCATAACCCAAATGCCACCGCGAGCACCAGGCCAACGACGCCGAGTGCCGATGAACCGGCGTACGCCGTCGCTTGACCGGCGGGCGCCGAGCGTCCGTACAACAGCATTCCCACAACCACGCCGATCACGACCCCGATCAAGGCACCCGCAATCATGACGTAGCCAGCCGCACCTTCGCGATCGGGTACATTGGTGGCCTTCGCGATGGCGACGCCGACCATGGCTCCGACGATGCCCCCGATGGCACCGCCACCGAGGGCCCAGAGCAGACCAACCAGACTGCGAGCAGCGCCTCCCATTACATCGCCAGTGACCGAAGATCCTGGAGCGCCTTCTTCAACATGTCGATCTTCGCCGCATCGCAGCTTCGGCTGCCATCGAGATCGGTGACGAGCTTGCTGAGCGCACCGTTTCGCGTCGCACCGCTTGCCTTCTCGGCGTTCGCGATCTGGGTGCGGAAATCACCGATCTTTGACGCGCTGATGCATCCCTTGCGCTCCAATTGATCGGTGAACGCCTTCGCGAGCGCAAAGCTCGGTGGCCATACGATCTTCGGCTGCCCCTGCGCGTTGAGGTAGTCCCATTTGACGGTGTTCGCGGCGTCAATCTCGTTCTGCGAGATGAACTCGCTGGGCACCAACTGCGCCACGTCCATGCCACGGGCAATCTCCGAGCTCACGATGCTGCCGTTGTACCAATACACCGACCACGAGCCGCCCATCTCCATGCGCGTTCCGTCGACGGGACCGCGATCGAAGCTGGCGATCTCTTTCGGCCTGGACGCATCGGTCCAGTCGAACACCGAGATGCCGCCCTGATACCACGACTGCACCATGACATCGCGACCTGGAATCGGGATGAGCGAGCCATTGTGGGCCACGCAGTTCTCGTTCGACGTCTGATACGTTGGAATCTTGTAATAGCTCTTGAACACCAGCTTCTTGTTCACGATTTCGAAAATCGCGTTCGCGCCCCACTCCGGTTTGTCGAGGGGACGACACTTCGGGGCGCCGCCGCCGCCCCACTCATCGGAGAAGAGCAACTTCGTGCCGTCGTTGTTGAAGGTCGCCGAGTGCCAGTAGGCAAAGTTCGAATCGGCCACCGCATCGAGGCGCACCGGGTTGACCGGATTGCTGATGTCCAGCAGGAGTCCATGTCCTTCGCAGGCGCCGCCGGCCAGGCCCAGCGCCGGATAGACCGTAATGTCATGGCACTGCGAGCTCTCGCTGATCGTGTTGCTCGCGGCGGCCGCCCCACCCGCGCCCTGGGCGGCGAT
>JBEBIR010000536.1:0-3074 GCA_040080315.1 Gemmatimonas sp. | reverse complement strand
GTGCCTTGATACACCAGGCGGCCCTTCGCATCGAGCGTCGGCGTGCCATAGATGTAGCCGACGGACAGCGTCACAATGTCCTGCGGACGCGGCAGCGCGGACACGTGCGCGACTTTTCCGGCCGGATCGATGGTCAGCAACGATCGCGAAGCAATATCGAGGTACATCGTGGAATCGGCTGGCATCGCGATCAGATGTGCCGATGGAATGCTGATGCCCGAGCTGCCAAGTGTTCCGCTGGTTCCCGATGAATCGAGCGCCGGTGTGAAGTGCTGGAGCGATTTGTCGTACATCAGCACGCGGTATCGCTGAATATCATTGACCAGGACACGCCCATCGGACAGTGCGCGCACAGATACACGCACGCCCAGTGAATCGGTCGACACCGCAATCGGCGCCGGCACCTCGCGGACTTTGATCTTGTCCTGTGCCGACAGCGGCTGCGCCGTCAGCGCTGCGCCAATGGTGAAAGCGAGAATCGCGACTGCAACTTTCGGTGTCATGGCGTAGGGGGAATGAGAACCGCATTCAGTGCCGAAACCTTGGCACCAAGAGCATTGGCTCTCGTACGAAAGGCGGCCCACGCAAGTTCCACGCGTCCTTAGCCAGGCCCGGCGAAGCGTCATTTACGCACTAGCGGTTTGTACTTGATGCGGTGCGGCTGATCCGCATCCGCGCCCTTGCGTCGCTTGAGATCCTCGATGTACGCGCCGTAGTTCCCTTCGAACCACACCGTCTCGGAATCGCCTTCGAACGCCAGAATGTGCGTCGCGATACGATCGAGAAACCAACGATCGTGAGAGATCACGACGGCGCAGCCGGCAAAGTCCAGCAGCGCCAGCTCCAGCGCGCGCAGCGTGTCGACATCAAGATCGTTCGTCGGTTCGTCCAGCAGCAGCACGTTGGCACCGGCCATCAGTGTCTTTGCCAGATGCAGTCGATTGCGCTCGCCGCCTGAAAGGTCTCCAACTTTCTTCTGCTGATCCACGCCGCGAAAGTTGAAGCTGCTCAGGTAGGCGCGTGAATTGAGCTCACGCTTCCCCACCATGATCTGCTCGACGCCGCCGGAGATTTCCTGCCACGCCGTCTTGGTCGGATCGAGCGTGCGCGACTGATCCACGTAGCCCAAATGCACGGTCTCACCCACTTTCAGCGTGCCGCTGTCGGGCTGCTCGGTGCCGATGATCATGCGGAACAAGGTCGTCTTACCCGCGCCGTTGGGTCCGATCACGCCCACGATGCCACCGCGCGGCAACGCGAACGACAGCTCGTCATACAGCAGCTTGTCGCCGTACGCCTTGCTCACATGCTTGGCGATCACCACGTCGTTGCCCAGACGCGGCGGCACCGGAATGACAATTTCGTTCGACGAGACCTTCTCTTGCTGCTGCTCGCTCTCGAGCTCCTCGAAGGCCTGGACACGCGCCTTGTTCTTGGCCTGACGGGCGCGCGGTGCCATGCGCACCCATTCGAGCTCACGCGTGAGGCTGCGTTGACGCGCCGACTCCGTCTTCTCCTCTTGCTGCAATCGGTTCTTCTTCTGCTCCAGCCAACTGCTGTAGTTCCCTTCCCACGGAATTCCGCGACCGCGATCCAGTTCGAGAATCCACTTGGCGACATTGTCCAGGAAATATCGATCGTGGGTGATCGCGACAACGGTGCCGGGAAAATCGGCCAGGAATCGCTCCAACCACGCGACACTTTCGGCGTCCAGGTGATTGGTCGGTTCGTCCAGCAGCAGCATATCCGGTTGTTCCAGCAGCACCCGACACAGCGCCACTCGTCGACGTTCACCACCGGACAACGTGTTTACATCCGCATCGCCCGGCGGCAGCCGCAAGGCGTCCATCGCGATCTCGATCTTGTTGTCGAGGTTCCACAGGTCCAGCGTATCGATACGCTCCTGCACCCGCGACTGGCGATCGAGCAACTTCTCCATCGCCGCGTCGTCCATCGGCTCGGCGAACTTCATCGAGATGTCGTTGAACTCGTTCAAGAGGTCGCGCTGAGACTTGATCGCCAGCTCAACATTGCCGCGCACATCGAGCGTCGTGTCCAACTGCGGCTCTTGCGGCAGGTAGCCGATTTTGGTGCCTTGCGCCGCCCACGCCTCACCCTGAAAGTCGTGATCCACACCCGCCATGATGCGTAGCAGCGACGATTTTCCCGCGCCGTTGGCGCCCAGCACGCCGATTTTCGCGCCAGGATAGAACGAAAGCCAGATATCGTCGAGGATGATGCGCGAGACCGGAACGACCTTGCGCAGGCCCTTCATGACGTAAATGAACTGCGGTGCCATGGTTCTAAAGACGGGAGACGGGAGACGAGAGACGGAAGACGATCGGGCAATCTAGCGGCAGTGTGGCCGAGCTTATCTTTATCGCCTTATGCAGATCGCTGATATCGCCGCCCAACTGTCTGGGAATCCGGCCGCCGCCATTCCGCTGCTCTTCGGGGCGGGCGTCCTGACGTCGCTCACTCCCTGTGTGTATCCGATGATCCCGATCACCGCGGCGATCGTCGGAGGACAGTCAGCGTCTGAACAGTCTGGCGCCACTGTAGCGTCACGGTGGCGTCCGCTGGGTCTTTCGCTGGCATATGTGCTTGGCTTGGCCACCGTCTACGCCGGCCTTGGGCTCTTGGCCGGACTCACGGGAACGCTGTTCGGAACGGTGAGCGCAAACCCGTGGGCGTTCTTTGCGATGGCCAACCTCTTGCTGCTTGCCGCCCTCGCAATGCTCGATGTTCTTCCGGTACGGGTCCCGTCTTCCCTGATGCAACGGGCGGCCAACGCGGGAACCGGCGGGCGGGTCGCGGGTGCCTTTATCATGGGTGCGGCCTCAGGTCTCGTCGCCGCTCCCTGTTCGGCACCCGTCATGGCCGCGGTCCTGACCTGGGTCTCCACGACCGGCAGCGCCGTCCTGGGCTTCGTCTATCTGTTCACGTTCTCGCTGGGCATGTGCACGCTGCTGGTCGTCGTCGGACTCAGTGCTGGCGCACTCACACGCTTGCCGCGCGCCGGTGCCTGGATGCTCTGGGTGAAAAAGATCTTCGCCTTCGTCATGCTGGCCATG
>JBEBIR010000535.1:0-3080 GCA_040080315.1 Gemmatimonas sp. | reverse complement strand
ATGCGCAAGAGTCGCAACTCAATGACGTCATCCTCAAGCGTCGGTGGTGGCGGCAGCGCGGCGTCCGAGTTCTGCGAGGGCATCGACGAATGAGGGATCAAAAGTCTTAAATTCAAGAAGGCGTTCTAGCGTCTGCATCGGGTTTTCAATACAGCGAACCGCGACGGGTGTGACGACCTGATCGCTGACGTGATAGCCAGCACCGGTATCCATAACCCGGAATGCATGTGCGGGCAGCTCGTAGCAGTACAGCCGGGTGGATTGCACGCTGCGCCCACCGACTTTCCACGGCGACCACCGCACTACTCGCGCCGAGATATTGCTCGACATCAGCGAGGGTGGTGTCGTCGCTGGCGCAGTAGGTAACGCGCGGGCAATCGCGGGGCAGGAGGTAATTGTGCAGTCGGCGTTCATGTACAGCCCAAACTACAGCGGTATTGTGAGCCGATGCCCAACGGGGCTCGAAGACGTCGATGCCGTCCGATTCACTCACGTGATAGAGCATAAGCCCTCCGTATAGCGGTCTAACGTCAAGTTGTGATGTGGACGCTTCAATCATGCGGCCGCGGGGCGGCCGCCATCAACAGCGCGGCCATCTGCACCAACTTTCGTTATGCCGCGCCGTGCCTCATCCTCAATCAGATGCGGACGTCGCACTAATGCTGACGAAGTATCCGTCCGGGTCCCGCACTGAGAACTCCTCGGTCCGAGTATTCGGGTTCACATGCGGCGCCTCCTCGAAGCGAGCCACGAGCGCGCGAGCCCGGTTGAGTACGACCTCATACTCATCAACGCGGAAGAACAGCAGGAGCCCGTTGCCCGGATTGGCTGTGCTCGGGCTCATCAATGTCGGGTGCTCGTGCGCACCCCATTGGTGGAGACAGAGCAGAACGGCTCCATCCGAGTCGAGGAGTTGCCCAAAGTCAGCGTGGCTCGGTTGCGCCTCGGGTTGCCCGAAGAGTGACTGGTACCAGGACAAACTATGCGGCACGTCGCGAACCCCGATGATCGTCCAGTTGCGAATCATGATCTCTTTTCGAAGGCATAACGTTGCGTTCTGCTGTCGCGCTCTCATGAAACTGCGCGCGCAGCGCGCATTCCGCAAAGCGCGGTCGGCAGCAACGCGTCGTTATGCCCCGATGAACGTATCCGATCGTTGTCAGCGCTTTCACAACGTGCGGAATGGCGCGCCGCGACGCGACCACTATGCAGGCGTCGACGACGGGTTTCGCGCGAAGTCCGGGCACGGAGGTGCTGCCGACGTGCTCCAAACTCTTCGCCGCGTGCTGGACGGCCGGCCAGACCATGGCGCGAATGCGCTCAAACGTGCGCGGCCATTCGCGATCATACGCCATGATTTCAACCGCGGACGAGTGTCATCAAGTGCGCCGCGTTAACCACAAGCGCCCGCGATGATGGAAGAAGCGTGGCGTACGCCTCGGCGTGCTGGCTAGGGGAAGATGCCAAATGCCCACCACGCAACCAACGCACCTACCACCATACCCACGGCGAAAATGACCACCACCTTCCACGCCGTCCCACCGGCCGGAGCAGGCGCCGCCGACGCGGACGGGATCCCGATGTGGTGCAGACGCTGCTCGTCCGCGTCGAACAAGTACACCTCGTCCACACCGTACACGTGTGCGTACTCAAATACCTGACGACGCGTACCACGGGACGACGGATCGGCCACCGCGCCCGTCTTGACCTCCACCACCGCACGCACGCCGTTCCGCTCCACGACATAGTCGGCGCGTACGTTGAAGGGGGACTCCTCGCCGTTCACGAGCAGAAACGACGTCTGGGTCACCTGTTCGTCGAGTACGATGAACCCATGTTGCTCGAGCCAGACCCGGGCCCTCTCCTCTCCACGCTTGGCATGACGCCAGCGGCGAAGCAGCTGGCGGCGCATCCAGAACCGCCGTCCGCGACGTGCAATCCAAACACCAACACCAATCCCCAGCGTGAAGAGCGCCGGGATGAGCCACGGGTGCTTGCTGAGGAGGAACACCATCACGCAACCTAGCCGAATCGACGCGACTAGAAATCCGCCAGCCTCGCCTCAATCGCTTCGCGGCGGGAACGGCTCAACGGCAGCCGCGTGCCGTCGCGCAACACGACCAGCGTACGGTCGGCGCCGGACGAACGCAACTCGCTCACCTGATCGATACGCACAATGGCCGTGCGATGCGCCCGCACAAAGATCGACGGATCCAATCGGGCTTCCAGATGCTGCATCGTCTCCCGTACCAGATGCGCCCTCCCGTCGCGTGTGTGCAACTCCGCGTAATAGTCCGCCGCACCGATCCACACGATGTCGGCCACCCGCACGAAGGTCACCTTGCCCACGGAGCGCACCACGATGCGATCCGGGAAGCGCCCGCCGTCGCCAGTCGATGACCGTCGCGTCATCAGGTCGCTCAGCACGGCGCGCGCGTCGCCGGCGATCCGCTGCTCCACCTGCTTGCGCGCCCGGGCGAGCGTGGCGCGAATGCGTTCGTCGCGAAAGGGCTTCAACACGTAGTCGATCGCGTTCGCGTCAAACGCTTGAATCGCGAAGTGGTCATGTGCCGTCACGAACACAAACACCGGACGCTGGTCGTCCGGCACGGCGGCGACCACGTCGAACCCGTTCAGGTCCGGCATCTGAATGTCGATCAGCGCAACATCCACATCGCCGCGCAGCATTCGCGCCACTGCCTCCGCACCGTCGGCGCATTCCCCCACGACCAACACGTCCGGCTCGGCGGCAACGATCGCGCGCAGCCCCGCGCGCGCGAGGGGCTCATCGTCGACGATGAGCACGCGGAGCGCTTGCATCAGATCGCCCGCGTGGCGGTCGGCGGCGCGGCGGACGCCGCGGCTGCGTGAGGGCGCCGCATGCGGAGCGGCAGCGTGATCGTCGCTTCGACGCCGGTGCCGTCGGCCGTGTTCTCAATCGAGAACGACGCCGACGAGTCGACCGCGATGACGGCGCCGCCAGCGGATGCGTCGGCGAATGCCCGCAGGCGATCACGCACGTTTCGGAGTCCCACGCCGTCGGCATCGTCCAGGGTCCAGCCGGCTGGCAGGGGCGGGCC
>JBEBIR010000534.1:0-3087 GCA_040080315.1 Gemmatimonas sp. | reverse complement strand
GGAGAACCGAGTCCTAAGAACTGAGTACTCAGTACTCTGTTAAGTCCCTATGACTAGTCCGCCATCCACCGGCAACACGGCACCGTTGATGAACGCGGCGAAGTCGGACGCCAGAAAACAATAGGCATTCGCCACATCTTCCGGCGTGCCAAGTCGGCCCGCGGGGGTGTGCGACGTCATGTTTGCCAACGCCGATTCGGGCATCTTCCTGGTCATGTCCGTCGCGATGAACCCGGGCGCGATGGCATTGACCGTGATGTTGCGACGACCGAGCTCGCGGGCCCACACCTGTGTCATGCCGATCACACCGGCCTTCGTCGCCACGTAGTTGGTTTGACCGAAGTTGCCATTGAACGCGACGACTGATGTGGCGTTGACAATGCGTCCGCCACCGCGCGCGAGGAGATGCGGCACAACCGCCTGAGTGCAGGTGAAGACGCCTTTGAGATTGACCGCCACTACGGCGTCGAAGTCGCTCTCACTCATTCCACCGACCACGGCGCCATCCTTGATCTTCACGAGCTGTGCGTCGCGCGTGATCCCCGCGTTGTTGATGAGAATGTCAATGCCACCGAAGTGCTCCAGCGTGACCGCAACGGCTCGGTCAACACTGTCCCGATTCGTCACGTCGGTCTCTACGAACACCACCGTCGCGCCGCGTTCAGTGAGCGATCGCGCAGCGGCCTCCCCCGCGTCTCGCACCCGATCCCAGATGGCAACGTGGGCGCCGCTGTCGGCCAGTCGCTGCGCGGTCGCAAGGCCAATGCCGTTGGCGCCGCCGGTAACGATGGCCACGCGTGAGGTAAAATCGATGTGCATGAGAGGAAGCGAACCGTGTGAGAGTGGCGCAGGGATGGTGGAATCACCTGAAAGTTGGTTAGCTTTCAGTATGCGTACAATGTGGCTGGTATGTGGAACCGTGATGGGCTCGATCTGGCTCAGCGGTTGCGGGAGCGACGCGCTGTCGCCTGCCGCCCCGACGGCGGCTGTTCTGGCCTCCGGCCCGGTGGCACGAAAGGTTCTGCCGCCGATTTCGCCGTCCGTGGTCGACGCGCCAATCAGCTATGCACTCGAACCGATGCTCGTTGCGCTCGAGCAGTCGGTGCCCCGAAGCTTTGGGAACCTGACGAAGCGCATCACCATGCCGTCCAACAAGCGACAGTCGTTTGCGTTTGCGGCGACCCGCACACCCTTCAGTGTCGATTTTGACGGCACGCGCCTCACCCTGTCCACCGTCGTCTCCTACGCGGGGCGCGGGTGGTACGATCCGATGATCGGCCCGACGGTGAGCGCGTCATGCGGGTTGGATAGCATCAAGCCGCGCGTCCGCGTGGTGATGACCACCGATCTGGAAGTGAACAGTGAATGGCAGATACTCGCCAAGTCGCGGGTGCGCTCACTCAAGCCGGTGACCGACACCGACCGCGATGCGTGTCGCGTCACACTGTTTAACATCGACGTGACCGATCGAGTCGTTGCGGCGCTCGGCCCCCAGCTTCAGAGTCGTTTGCCCGCGGTCGATCGCCGCATTCGCGCCTTCGACCTCCGCAGGCGCGTCGAACGTTGGTATAACCTCCTCAACAAGAGCATTCGTATTCAAGACAGCCTGTGGCTGGTGCTCGCACCGGAACAGGTCAGGCTTGGGGGGTTGCGGCTTGAAGACACGGCGCTGGTCGCGGACGTTCGCCTCTTTGCGCGTCCGCTGCTGGTGTATGGACCAGCACCGGCGAGGATCACCACCACGCTGCCGGCACTGGTTCCCGCTGATCGGGTCGTCGGCGACAGCGCCCATCTGTTGTTGGAGGGCCTGCTGGGCTATGACGCGGCCAGCACGCTGTTGAGCAAACAACTGGTGGGCCGCAAGTTCAGTCGATTCGGTCGCAAGATCGAAGTGGCGCGCGCGCGCTTCTACCCCTTGGGTGACGGTCGTGTCGTGCTCGCACTGGGTATCAGCGGTGCGGTGAGCGGTGACGCCTACTTTGTGGGCACACCTCAAATTGACACGGCGTCTCGCATGCTGGCCGTGCCCGATCTCGATTTCGACGTGGCCACTGCGAACGCGCTCGTGCGGGGATTGGCCTGGATGAAGAAGGGCGACATGGTAACGGAATTGCGCGCGAGAGCCCGTGTACCGATCGATTCGATGCTTGAAGAGACACGAGTGCGCGTCGAGGAGGCGCTCAATCGCGATCTGGCCGACGGGGTGACCCTGTCAGGCACCGTCACGACCGGCCGATTGCTGGACGTCGTGGCCGAGCCGCGTTGGCTCGTGGTGCGCGCCGAGGCGTTCGGTAAGCTCGGACTCGGCATTGACCGTGAGATCAAGCTGAAAAAAGGGAAGAAGAAATCGGTGACGGACACCGCTGCACCCGGACGGGTCCCTAAGTGATCTTTCCGGTATGCCCCTGACCTCCAACTCCATCGCACGCCTGCGCACCGCGTGCGCTGCGCTTCTCGCCCTCTCGACACTCGGGCCCTTTACTACGCACGCCGCGCAGGCAACAAAGAAGCCAGCCGCGAAGTCGACGACGGCCAAGAAACGCGCAGTCGTCAAGCCACAGAGCGATAGTACGAAACCGCCCGCGCGCAAAGTCGGCGCACTCGGATCGGTCGCCGGCGAGAAGCACCTCGCGTACAAGAATGCCGGAAGCGATCTGGATACGTTATGGCCGCCCAAAATGCCGACCGCACTTCCTGGATCGATATTGCCGGCCAAGCGCATCATCGCGTTCTACGGCAATCCGCTGTCGCAGCGCATGGGCATCCTTGGTGAGTTCGAAACCGACGAGATGTTGCGACGACTGGATCGCGAAGTGGCCGAGTGGAATCGTCTCGATCCGGCGCATCCCGTGCAACCGGCATTGCACTTGATTGCGGTGGTCGCGCAAGCTGCGCCCGGTCGCGATGGCAAGTACCGTCTGCGCATGGACAGCACGCTCATCGAGAAGGTCTACGGCTGGGCGAAGCGCAAGAACGCCATCATGTTCGTCGACGTGCAGGTGGGTCAGAGCACGTTGCAGGAGGAACTCCCTGCCCTTGAGCGGTTCCTCAAGCGTCCGGAAATGCATCTGGGAATCGATCCGGAGT
>JBEBIR010000533.1:0-3088 GCA_040080315.1 Gemmatimonas sp. | reverse complement strand
CCACACAACCCATAGATAACCAGTCGATGACGTTGTCGCGAAAAATCGTGCGCCTCGGCCAACAACGTGGTCATACGCTCGAGGCGCTCGTCACGAAACTCCGTGACCCGTCCGCAAGCGGTGCAGAGCAAATGCTCGTGATGCGGAATCCCGCGTGAGGCCTCGAAACGCTTGAACCCTTCACCAAAGTCGCGCTCCACGACCAGTCCACTGCGCACCAGCACTTCAAGCGTCCGATAGACCGTCGCGGTCCCGGCGCCGCTGCCGCGCGCGCGCAACGTCTGCGCAACCTCCTCCGCCGACAAGTGCTTCTCGGTTCCCAGAACCACATCCGCAATCGCCATGCGCTGCGCCGTAATGGGCAGGCTGTGATCGCGCAGAAATGCGCGAAACGATTCGCGATCAGCGTCGATCGCCTGCGGTGAGGTTGTCTCGTTACTCACACAACCGGCAGCGGCCAGTCCATGCGAAGGGCGCGCGCAATCTGCCGGTCAGAGTAGCGCACGATCTCGGTTTCCTCACCCGCGCGCCGTTGGACACCGCGCACCACGGTTTCCACGGTGAGCAACGGGGCATCGGCTTCGTCCACGACATCGGCCTCCCACTTGCCGCGGTCGGGACCCTTCTGCACCAGCCGATAGCGCGCGGTATACACCGTGTGACGCTCGACAGGGATCGAGGCGTCCAAACTCTCTGCATCGGCCACGATCGCCGGCACACGCGCCGCCACCACGGCGATGCCCGTTTCAATGCCTCCCTGACGCAGGGGAGCGAACAGGTGCAGTTCTTCGATTCGATCAAGCGGCACCTTGGCGATGACCGCGCGAAGGAAGCGCTCCGTTACCTCGGACACTGGGGCATCCGCGCGGTCAGGTCCCGCCACCGGAGTCTCGGCCGGGAGAGGCGAGTCGGTTTCTGCGAAGTCGGATACGTCGAGTTCGTTCATCAGGTCGCGTTCAGGGAAACGTCGGAGTCAGGGTCATCAAAGGAAGATCACCGGACCGGCACGGCCGGAACAGGGCGCGAATTGCCTTGTACGCCATTGACCTGTGATATCCGTTGGTTAGTATTCTCTCAGTACTGTACTATCTGCAGGGCAAGCATCCCCTGGCCAGTCCCGCGAAAACCCAATATCGAGCCCTCCATGTCCCTCTCTCGCTTACCGCTGGCCCTCCTCGCTCTGCCACTGGTCCTTGCCGCGCGACCTTTGGCGGCGCCTAAGCCGTATGAGATCGACAAGGCCCATAGCGAAATCAACTTCGTCGCCGATTCCCGGCTGCTAAGTGCCCATGGTCATTTCGAGAAATGGGACGCCACCATTCTGATTGACACGGCCAACCTCGCCGCGTCGTCGGTATCCATCGCGATTGAGGCCAAAAGCATCAACACGCGCGTCACCATGCGCGACAATCACCTCAAGAGCGACGCGTTCTTCGATGTGGCCAAGTTCCCGCTTATCACCTTCAAGTCGGTCGACATCAAGCAGTCGGCGCCAAGACTATTCGAGATCACTGGCGACCTCACCATGCGCGGCGTGACCAAACGCATCAGCGTTCCCGCGTACATGGTGTTTTACGACAAGGGCGCGGGGCGCTTCCGCGGCCAGTTCATGCTCTTGCGAAAGGACTTCGGCGTGTCGTTCGACCCGCCGGTCAATCCGATCGAGAACGAAGTACAAGTCCAGTGGGACTTCTCGATCAAGGAACCAGCGCTGACGCCGTCGAAGTAACACCGGCAATCATCGCCGCCGCCCGTGTCAGCACGTCGGGCGGTTGCACCAGCGACACACGAAAATGTCCGCGTCCGGCGTCACCGAAGGCGATGCCGGGCGTGACGACGACCCCGGGGCCCTGCATCAGCGCATCCACCCAACCCCAGTCGTCGAATCCGGACGGCACGTCCAGCCACAGGTACATGGTGGCCGACGGCGTGACCACCGACCAGCCGTTCGCCCGAAACGCGCTCACCAGCGCATCGCGTCGCGCGCGATACTCCGCGACAACCGGCGGAACGATGTCCCGGTAGTGCGTGAACGCGGCGGCACCAGCGCGCTGTGCCAGCGTCGACACGCCATACCCGATGTTCGTGCGATACTGATCGAGCACCGCAATGGCTGTCGCACTCCCGGCCACAAACGCCACACGCACGCCGGCCATGTTGAAGCTCTTGGAGCAGGTGTGCAACTCCACAGCGACGTCACGAGCTCCTGACACCTGCAGCACGCTGGGCACGACGTGGCCATCAAATGACAATTCGCTGTACGCCAGATCGCTCACCAGCAGCAACGCGTGTCGGCGCGCAAACTCCACCAGGCGCCAATACTCGGCCAGGGTGACGGTTGCGGTGGTGGGATTGCTCGGATAGTTCACAATCAACATGCGCGCGCGGGCGATGTTTGCCGGCGCAATCGCGTCGAGGTCCAGTCGTCCGTCCGGAAGCAGTGGCACGCACACGGGCGTAGCACCAGCCAACTGCGGCGCGCGCGCATACACCGGATAGTAGATCGCGGGAATGAGCACCACGTCGCCGGGATTCACGTGCGACAGCACCAGTTCGGCCAATCCCTCTTTCGATCCGGCCAGCGCCAGGAGTTCGCGAGAGGGATCCACCGCAACATCGAACCGTTGCTGCAAGTAGTCGCTGACCGCTTCGGCATACGCCGGATGCATGGTGAAATGCGGATACCCGCTGAGCGCCGGTTCCGCCGCCGCCCGCTGGATAGCCTCAATCACCACCGGTGCCATCGGCTGATCCGGGCTCCCGATACCCAGATCGATCAACGTGCGCCCCTGCGCCCGCACCGCGCGACGACGCGCGTCGAGCTCCCAAAAGACGTACTGCGGAATCGCCGCGAGATGGTGTGAAGACATCGAGTTCAGTGTGTGTTGGAAGTGCATCGGACCGTCGAAAACTAACAACGTCTCATCTCTCCCGTCTCGAGTCTCCCGTGTTTGTCTCCGTCTCCCGTCTCCCGTCTCCCGTCTCCCCGTCTGTAGTTCAGTAGTTCTCAGAGCAGTGTCACCGGATCCCGATCCACCACCAACCGCATCTCCGCCTGCTTCGGTACGGGACACCGCTCCGCGATGTA
>JBEBIR010000532.1:0-3095 GCA_040080315.1 Gemmatimonas sp. | reverse complement strand
AAAACGTGCCGTGGACTGACGCGTGCGATCGACGTTCAACTGAAGGACGTCCGGTCGACCGTAGTGACCAGTCGGATCGAAGTTCTGCCGTTCTTCGCGCACGCGGACGTGCTCGATCGTGGCCATCACCAACTGCTCACGGTCTGCGATTGGCTCAATGATCCACGCGCCATCCGGGCCGGCAAGGCAGGTCCCACCGGCGGCCGGTATCTCGGGGAGCGCCTCGATGAGTTGTTCGCGAAACGGAAGAGACGCGGGGATGTCACTGCGCCCCAGCAGTCCGGACACCGACAGCACGTACGAGCGACTTTCCCGCGCGATGAATCGTGTGATGTGTTCGGTATTGCGCACGCTACCCGGCCACAAGGCCACGTGCAGGTCCTCGCCTTGTGCATACAGGGCGGTCCGGGCAAGCGGCATCCAGTTCTCCCAGCAGTTCAGCGCACCGACGGTGAATGCCCCAAGCGTGTGCGTACGAAGACCGTGTCCATCGCCTGCAGACCAGCTCAGTCGCTCCTCATAGGTCGGCATGAGTTTCCGGTGCACGTTCCGCACGACGCCCTCGGCATCGATGTACACAAGACTGGCGAAGACGCTATGCCCGCCGCGGTCAAGCGGGCGTTCGATGCAACCGAGGATGACTGTGATGCCGTGGGCGCGCGCGGCCCTGCACACCGGCTCGAGATGCCCGGCCTCGATTTGCACAGCCTGATCGAGATAGTGCGCGTGCAGGGCCTTCTGCAGCGGGGAGTCAAAGCGCGCGCCGTCCGTCACCTCGATCCAGAAGGGATAGCCGGGTACAAGCGCCTCACCAAAGGCGACGAGATCGGCGCCGTCGTCTGCGGCGTGTCCGATGATCGCCACGACCTTGTCAATCGTGGCCGAACGGTCGAGCCAGACGGGGGCGATCTGTGCGCCCGCGATGCGCAGCGAGTCTTTGGTCATTCCGACAAGCTATACCTACGACGGACTTCAAGGGCGTCACTTTCCGGCAGTTCGCGTACATTGGCACCATGCCTACCGCGCCCTCCCGAATCCGCTGGAACATTCTGCCGCTGATCGTGTCCGCCGGGTTCGTCGCCTATTTCCTGCGCTCGAACATGTCGGTCGCCGGCGAGGCGCGGCGTGGACCGCTGACGCAGATCACGTCGATGGCCGCGCGAGCCTTCGGAGGCTAGAATCTCCTCGGTCCCTTCGGATCCGTCACGGAAGTTTCCACTACTCACTCACCGTTTCAGTTTCGCGACAGCCACATTGACCGACTTACCTTCCCTGCTCTCGGCCGCACTCGCCGATCGGTACCGACTCGAGCGCGCGATCGGTACCGGCGGTATGTCGACCGTGTTCCTGGCGGAGGATCTCAAGCACCGTCGACGCGTCGCAATCAAGGTCTTGCGCCCCGACTTGGCTGCGGTACTCGGGGCCGAACGGTTCCTGCGTGAGATCGAGACGACGGCCAACCTGCGCCATCCGCACATCCTTCCGTTGTACGATTCCGGCGACGCGAACGGATCGCTGTTTTACGTCATGCCACTCGTTGAGGGCGAGTCGCTGCGCGACCGGCTCGACCGCGAGAAGCAGCTACCGATCGAAGACGCGTTGCAGATCGCGCGGGAAGTTGCTGACGCACTGGGTTACGCCCATAGCCGCGGCGTGATTCATCGCGACATCAAGCCCGAGAACATCCTGATCGAAAGCGGTCACGCGGTGGTAGCCGATTTCGGCATCGCCAAGGCGATCAGCGCAGCGGGAGTCGAGCGCCTCACCGAGACCGGACTCGCGATCGGGACTGTGCGATACATGAGTCCAGAGCAGGCGTCAGGTGAGCATGACCTCGACGGTCGAAGCGATCAGTACGCACTGGCCTGTCTCCTCCACGAGATGCTGGCTGGACAGCCGCCGTTCACCGGACCGACCGCCGAAAGCGTGGTGCATCAGCACCTCACGGTCTCGCCGCCACCGATTACACAGCTTCGACCAGCGGTACCCGCCGACGTCGCCGCCGCGATCCAGCGGGCACTCGCCAAGACACCGGCCGATCGGTTCGCCAGCATCGCGCAGTTTGCGGAGGCGCTGCGCCAGACGACGGGAAGCACTCCGATCGCGATGGCGCCCCGTATGAGAGGTCGCTGGGTCATCGCGGCAGTCGTGCTCATCCTCGCTCTCCCGGTCGCGTACATGTTTCAGCGCGGACGCGCCGGAAACGATCCAATCCCGACGGTCGGACGCACGCTCCGGCTCACACGCGATCCCGGGCTCGAGGTCGATCCCGCAATCTCCCCGGATGGTCAGTTCGTGGCTTATGCCGCCGGTTCGTCGACGCGCATGCAGATCTTCGTGCGGAGGATCTCTGGTGGACGGACCGTGCAATTGACCGCCGACTCCAGTGTGAGCAGCCGTTGGCCCCGCTGGTCGCCAGACGGCACCCGCATCGCGTATCAGTCCGGCGACGGCGTGTATCTCATGCCCGCGCTCGGCGGTGCGCCGCACTTGCTGGTGCGCACGCCGACCAGCGCCGTCAAGTTCGGTGCCTCTTTCACGCCGCTGTTCGGACTCACCTGGTCTCCGGACGGACAGCGCATCGCGTACGCCGTCAGTTCATTTGACGACCCCCAGATCTTCGTCGTCAGTGTCGACGGCGGTGCGCCCTCTGCCTTGCCAGCGCCGCCGGACTCGCACTCGCCAGCTTGGTCACCCGACGGCGCGCATATCGCCGTTGTATCCGGCAACATCACATACGCCTTTGGCGGCGTTTACCTTGGGAATCTCGGGGCATCGTCGCTGTGGGTAATTCCGGTCGACGGCGGTGCTGCCGTGCGAGTGACCGACGCCGCGAGCCTGAACACCAGTCCCCAGTGGTCCCCCGATGGCCGCACGTTGCTGTTCGTTTCCGATCGCGGCGGGAGCCCTGACATCTTCCGTGTGCAGGTGAATGGCAGTGGCGCTCCTGTCGGCACCGCCGATCGGGTGACGGCGGGACTCGGTTCGCACTCGTTTTCGATGGCGGCAGACGGGACGCAGTTGGTCTATGCACAGATGCGCTCGACGTCGAACATCTGGTCGCTGCCGGTGCCGAAATCCGGGCCGGTCGCCGC
>JBEBIR010000049.1:0-13290 GCA_040080315.1 Gemmatimonas sp. | reverse complement strand
CGCCATTATCACCGAAGCGATGGACGAGCACGGCGCGGATCTCGTGGCCGAGTACGCCGATTGCATCCAGATTGGCGCGCGCAACATGCAGAACTACTCGCTGCTGCGTCACGTCGGCAAGCTGGGCAAGCCTGTGCTGCTCAAGCGCGGTATGGCGGCCACCATCAACGACCTGCTGCTCAGTGCGGAGTACATCCTCGCCGAGGGGAATCCCAATGTGATTCTCTGCGAGCGCGGTGTGCGCACCTTTGATTCTGCGACGCGCAATCTGTTCGACCTCACCGCCATTCCGGTGGTGCACAAGCTGTCGCACCTGCCCATCGTGGCCGATCCAAGTCACGGCACGGGATTGCGCGATAAGGTGACACCGATGGCGCGCGCCGCCGTGGCCGCGGGTGCTGATGGCGTGCTGGTGGAAGTGCATCCACACCCGGACAAGGCGTTGTCGGACGGCGCGCAGTCGCTGTATCCCGAACAATTCATGCAATTGGTGAAAGAGCTGCATGCGATTGCCAACGCGATTGGACGTACCATCGCACCGACGCCTGGCGTGACCTCGGCGCCAGTCTGACCACACCGGCGGCACCTTGTCCCGGGAATCGGGTACCTGATTGTATGCCCATCTCTTTCGCACGACGCTCGGTGCACATCGCCGTGGCGATCAGCGCGCTCAGTGCGAGCGTCGCCAGTCACGCGCTGGTCGCGCAATCGGTCGCGGAATCAGCGTACGAGCGCGTCGCCAAGGCGTGGACGTCGCACGAAACGCTCGAAGCCCAATTCGATCAGCGCATCACCAATCCACTGCTCGGTCGGACGGCGTTGTCACGCGGAACCTTCCTGCAACACAAGCCGGGACGCGTGAGCATCACGTTCAGCGATCCCGTCGGAGATCGCATTGTCGGTGATGGCAAATTTCTGTGGGTGTACTTGCCCAGCAGCGCGCCGGGTCAGGTGATGAGGCTTCCTGCGGATGCCGACGGGGCGGTGGTGGTTGATCTCCTTGGGCAGTTGCTCGACGCGCCCAAGCGCACGTTCGCCATCACCGGCGGCGAATCAGCGACCATAAACGGTCGCGCCACGAAGCGCGTGCTGCTGGTCCCGCGCATCGAAGGCACCGTGCCGTTTCTGAAAGCGACGCTGTGGCTGGACAGTGTCGATCCGCGCCCAATCCGCGTGCAGGTGACCGACGTGCAAGGGGTCGAACGCACGATTACGCTCACCACGTGGGTGCCGAATGCCGTGCTGCCGAAGAATGCCTTCGTGTTCGTCGCGCCCAAGGGCGCGAAGGTGATCACGAAGATTCCTGGCGCGTGAGCCGCCGCTACTTCGGCGTGATCGCGGTCAGTCCGCTAAAGACGGCTTTCGGCACCTTCGACGACTGCAAGATCTGACTCGCCCGCTGGATCGTCGGATCATCCTGCGCGCGCCGCAGGAACTCGGCGTCGGGACCAAACGCCACGCGCGTCATTTCGTAGCCCAGCGATCGCGCCACCCATGGCGAGGCATTGTCAAAGATCACGCGGTCGGGTGCGACCTTGCGCGCCACCAGCGTGGCGTAGACCGCGTCGAGCATTTCGCGTGACACGGGGTCGTTCGGGCCCTTCATGCTTCTCCGCACCGTCGTGGCCTCTTTCGCCAGTGCATCGCGATAGTCCGCAAGACGCTTGCCCATGGCGCGCGCCAGAATCTGCACGGGAATCGGCGTGATGGAATCGCCAACCTGCACATCGGGTGTGATACCACCACCACCAAGCACGGTGCGCCCGACGTCAGTGCGGAATCGCGGACGCAGCGTGTCGCTGGGCAAGGTCACGCCGTTTGCGTCCACATTCTCATCGTCGCGGTCGCGTGGACGAGGCTTACTGATGCTGCGACCCGCCGGCGTATACCATCGCGCCGTGGTCAGGCGCAACGCGCCGCCGGACACCAGTGGGTAGACGTTCTGCGCGCTGCCCTTCCCGTACGACGTCATCCCCACCACCACCGCACGGTCGTGATCCTGCAAGGCGCCCGCCACGATCTCAGACGCACTCGCACTTCCCTTGTCGATGAGCACCGCAAGCGGCAGCGTGGGCCAACGCTGCGGTGCCGTGTCGCTCATCACTTGCGGCGCCTGCCCCGGGCGTGCCCGCAACTCCACAATGCTCTGGCGCGGATCGAGAAAGAGTTCCGCCACGCCAACGCCCTGCTCGAGCAATCCACCAGGATTGCCACGCAGGTCGATCACCAGACTGCGGGCACCCTGTCGCACCAGTGAGTCGACCGCGACCTGCAACTCAGCGGCCGTTGACTGATTGAACACGTTCAGATCGACGTACCCGACGGAGTTCGGCAGCAGCGTCACCCGCGTGACCGCACTCACGTGCACCGCGTCGCGCTGCACGGTGATCGCCAGTCGCTGGTCACCACGTTCGATGACGAAATCCACCTTCGAGCCCGGCGGTCCACGCAGCGCGCGAGACGCCTCATCACGCGTCCATCCTTTCGTGACATCGCCGGCAACTTTGACCAGTCGATCGCCGGCAATGATCCCGGCCTTCCAGGACGGGCCACCCGGCACCGGTTCAATCACCGTGGGCCACCCATCGCGCACGTCCATTTGCAGACCGACACCGGTATACGTGCCGCTCATCTGCTCGTTCAATCGGCGCAAGCGACCTTCGCCGAGGAATGTTGTGTACGGGTCCTTCAGTTCGCGAAGCAATCCGGTGACGGCCTTGTCGTAGATCGTCGTCGCGTCCAGCGAATCGACATACCGCGTCGCGACGGCGCTGAGCACCTGATCGAACAAGCGCGCGCCACCATTGGCACGACGCGGCGCGGTCGCGGCAGGCGCGAGGTCATGCCCCGCCCACCAGCCGCCCAGCGACAAGACTCCGACGAATGTCCCGACGGCCAATACGGCGCGCGATCGACGCCGAATTGGTCGTGGAGTCTCCGGAAGCTCCTCAGCCATGCACCGCTCCTGCAAAACGGGTGGGACAGCACACGGCCAACTGCTGGAGGCAGCGCCTGGTCACCAGGTCGGGACTGCCCGATGCGTCAATGGCATACACCGGACCGATCTCAGAGTGGCGCGCTTGCCACACCGGATCTGCCGCCTCGACGAACGCCGTTTGCACACGCTGATGGAACGCGAGACTCTCTCGCTCGAGACGGTCACGCGTTCCCCTCGCCTTCATACGCGCCAACGATGCTTCCAGTTGCATGCTCAGGAGCAGTGTCAGGTGCGGAGCCAGGCCTCCCGTCGCGAACCGATTGATCGTCTGCAGTGCGTCCATCGAGAGTCCCCGGCCCGCGCCCTGATAGGCATACGTCGACAGCAGAAACCGATCGACCAGCACGATGGCATCTCGCGCTAGTGCCGGGCGAATGACCGCCTGCACCAACTGTGCGCGCGACGCGGCGAACAGCAGCGCCTCGCTTTCGGCGGCCAGCTCGGATTCGGGATCCAACAACACGTTGCGCAGGACATCGCCGGCAACCGTTCCACCCGGTTCGCGCAACGCAATCACCTCATGACCCAGCGTTGTCAGCGCGTCAGCAAGACGCTGCCATTGCGTCGTCTTGCCAACGCCTTCGCCGCCTTCCAACACGACGAACAACCCCGGAGATGCGATTGCGTGAGTCACTGATGCGGTCGTGGTCGACGCAATCAGGCGAGAATGATCGGACTCGTGGCACCGGCGCGAATGCCATCGGCAATCCACTGATTCACCCGCAGCATCAACTTGTCGAAGTTGTCCTGCGCAGAGATGGCGCGCTGATAGGTCGGATTGACCTGCACCTGTTGCAGGAGCGCATCCAACTGCTGCTCCATCTCGGGCGTGGGCTCCTCGCCCCGGTCGATCATCGCCTGCGCATCGGTGCGAATCTTTTCCATCTGTCGCAGGATCGTGGTGGCCTCGCGGTCGCCGTTGAGCGCCTCGCTGGACCGCTTGACCGCCTTGTATTCCTCGCTTTGACCGATCGTACGGCCAAGGTCCTTCGCCTTGTCTTCGAGCATGTTACCGGGCCTCTGGTCCGGGGACGGATGTGAGTGATGCCTTCGCTATGAGTACGCGGTCGCGTCCGCTGAGGTCTCGAACCAGTCGCACGTCGATCCATCCGTGCTGCTCGGCCCGCGCCGCAGTTTCACTCGCCCGCCGAGCGTCAACCTCGAATACGACCCAACCGCCCGGTTCGAGATACCGGGCCGCGTTCGCGAGCTGCACTTCGTAGCGGGCCATGCCGCCATCGGCCGCAAAGAGTGCCATCGACGGCTCCCAATCGCGAACACTGGCCGGCAGGGCCGTCGCCTCCTCATATGCAATGTAGGGAGGGTTTGAGACAATGACACGGGCGCGGACCCCGTCGAGCGGCGCAAAATCGGCTCCCAGGCGGAATTCCACTGGCGCGGCGGGGTTCACCATTGCGGCGTTGGTCCGAGCGACGTCAAGCGCATCGGACGACACGTCGGTGGCGATCACCTTTTCGAAACGCCCCTCCATCGCCAGCGACAGGGCGACAGCGCCTGAACCGGTTCCGATGTCCACCGCAACGCCGCCAGGATGCCCTTGGACAACACGCAGCGCCTCCTCCACTACCACCTCGGTCTCCGGGCGAGGGATCAGCACGCGCGCATCGACCTGCAGCGTGAGGTGGCGGAACGGCGCGTTACCCACGGCATACGCCAACGGTTCGCCGCGCTCGCGACGCGCGGTTGCCTTGAGAACTCGCTCGCGCTCGGTGTGCGGCATCGGCCGATCGATCCGGCGCGCGACGTCACCGGGCGCGCAGCGCAAGACCGCGGCCATCAAGAGACGGGCCTCTCGCGGTGCCGCCGCGCGCGCGTCCTCGTCCAGCCATCGCGAAGTCGATAGCCGTAGCACCACTTCATGCAACAGTGTGCGCACGTGGCCCTCAACCGCTCAGCTTTTCCTCAGCGTTGGCCAGCGCCAGCGCTTCGAGGAATGGCGAGAGGTCACCGTCCATCACGCGCGCGATGTCGAATCGATCCATCTGCACGCGATGATCGGTCACGCGTCCCTGCGGAAAGTTGTAGGTGCGAATCTTGGCCGAGCGATCTCCCGTCGACACTTGCGACTTGCGCATGCGTGAGCGATCGGCCTCCTGCTCGGACAGACGCAAATCGAGGAGACGGGCACGCAGCACTTCCATGCCTTTCGCCTTGTTCTGCAACTGCGATTTCTGATCCTGCTGCGAGACGACCAAACCGGTGGGAATGTGCGTGATCCGCACCGCAGAGTCGGTGGTGTTGACGCTCTGTCCACCGGGGCCCGATGAGCGAAACACGTCGATGCGCAGGTCCTTGTCCTCGATGCGCACATCCACCTCGTCGGCTTCAGGCAACACCGCCACCGTGGCCGCAGACGTGTGAATGCGTCCCTGACTCTCTGTGGCGGGCACACGCTGCACGCGATGCACACCCGACTCCCATCGCAGAATGCCGAATGCGCCCTCGCCGCGCACCTTGAACACCGCTTCCTTCACACCGCCCAGCGTGGCATCGGAGTGTGAGATGGCCTCGATCTTCCAGCCGCGACGTTCGATGAAGCGCGTATACATGCGCAGCAGATCGGCGGCAAACAGCGCGGCTTCATCGCCACCCGTGCCGGCTCGGAGTTCGAAAATGGCCGGACGATCATCCAGCGGATCACGCGGAATGAGCAGCGGCAGCAGGGCCTTTTCGAGTGCGATCACTTCGGCCTCGAGACGTTCTACCTCCGCTTTGGCTTCGGCGGCGAAGTCGGCGTCGTCTCCCTGCGCCATTTCGCGAGCATCCGTCAACTCGAGTTCGGCCTTGGCGAGTCGGTTGGCCTTGGCCACCACCTCGGCCAGCCGATGATGCTCACGGCCGAGGTCCGCCAGACGGGGGGCGTCCTTCACCGTCTCGGGATCGGCCAGCAGTTGCTCCACTTCGGTCGCGCGGCGCAGCGCCTCGGCCGTGCGCTCGCGAAGATGATTCAGCATCAGCTGGGGTCAAAGGGTGAGCCCCAATCATAACAAGGCGGGGTCCCCACCGGGGGCTTCCACGTACCGGGGTTGCCTGAGCTTGGGCGGCGTCGCGAGTGTCAAATTTGTGATACCGGTCACGGCGATCCCACATACGCCAATGTAGAGTCCGCAGCGACCGGCGCCGGATGGCGTACCTTCGGACCAGCGGTGGGGTATCACCGACCTCAACCGATAATGCCGGTTTGTTCGATTATTCTTACTACATAATTCATGGGGCTGTCCGGCTCCCGGGAGTTTCCTGCATGGTGACCTTCGGCATGACTCCACTCCGCTTCACTCCGCCGAACATGAGCGTGTCGCTTGAGCGCGTCACGGATTTTCTCGCGACGGTACCGCTGTTTCGTGAACTCGATCGCGCGTCGGTGCGTGGCTTTGCCGAGCTGACGCGCGAGCAGAAGTTCGCCAAAGGTGCAATGATCGTGAGCGAAGGCGATCCCGGGGACGCGCTGTTTGTCGTTCGCTCCGGTGAAGTCAAAGTGGTGATCATCGGTGAAGATGGTCGCGAGGTGATTCTCAATGTGCTGGGTGTCGGCGAACATTTCGGCGAATTGGCGCTTATCGATGGTCGCCCGCGCTCCGCGCACGTGGTCTCCACACATGCATCAAGCCTGTTGATCCTCCGTCGGGCCGACTTCCGTCGCAAGGTTGAATCGTCGCCGTCGGTGGCGTGGGGATTGATGATTGAATTGTCGCGTCGACTGCGTCAGGCCGACGGGACGATCGGCAGCCTGGTGCTGCTGGATGTGCCGGGTCGTGTGGCGACAGTCCTGCTGGAGCATGCCGCCTCGGGAGAGCCGACAACGCTGGTGAAACAGCTGACCCATCAGACGATCGGCCAGATGATCGGCGCCAGTCGGGAAACCGTGTCGCGCGCCATGGCGGAGTTTCAGGAACGGGGCATCCTCTCAGTGACGCGTCGTGTGGTCACCATCGTCGATCGTCGGGCGCTGGAAGCGCGCTCGCGTCCGCAACTCTAGTTCCGGCGGCAGCTGATGCGCGCATCACTTGCGTCAGCGCCGAGCCCGGTCTGAGTACCCCACGTGCGCGGGTGACGTGCTGGGGAACGCGTGGCACGTGCCCGAGCCCCAGCGCGAACACGGTGCGCTACGGCGGAAACACCTCGTGTGTGGACGTACAGCTCGCCGATGGCACGCGCGTCGTGCTCGACGCCGGAACTGGCATTCGCGGTCTGGGTGCGGCGTTGCCGTCAGCCGCGCCATCGGTGGCCGGGGCACGACCCGTCGTGACCTTGCTGCTCACGCACCGACATAGCGATCACGTGATGGGTCTGGCGCATTTTGCGCCGATTGTCACGCGCTCCCATCAGGTGCGTATCGCCTGCGGTGGCGTTGACGCAGACGCGCTGCGACCCATCGTGGAGCAACAACTCTCGGCACCGTTGTTCCCCACCCTGGATGGCGTGACCGACTCGCTGTCGGTGGAAGCGTTCGACGCAACGGGATGTTTCCGCGTGAGCGCGACGTGCGAGGTCCAGGCGATCCCCGCGCGACATCCGGGTGGGGCGAGCGTGCTGCTCGTGCGCGACACGACCGGCCCGGTGATGGCCTACGCGCCCGACAACGAGTTGTCGTTCGCCGATCACGACGCAGCGTCCGTGTCGTGGCGCGCATCGTTGATTGACTCACTGCGCAGCATTCCGGTGTTGATTCACGACGCGACATATGCCGACGACGAGCTGTCATTGCACCGCGGATGGGGGCATTCATCGGCCACCGAGGCGAGCGAGCTGGCGATGGCGTGTGGTGCGGACGTGCTGCTGCTCACGCATCATCATCCGGATCGGACCGACCAGCAGGTGGACGCAATGGTGGCGCAGTGCCGGGCGCTGGTGGCGGCAGCGGGTTCGGCGCTAATGGTCGCCGCGGCGGCCGAGGGGATGGTGTTGGAAGTCAACTGAGCACTAAGTACTAAGTACTAAGTTCTGAGTACTCTGTACCGGAGGTTGTATCCGTGAGCTTTGCCGACGAAGAAATACGGAGCGTGCTGGCGCGCGGGCCCAGCGCGTTTCTTCCGGGCGAGCGCGTCGTGGTGGACTGGCCATGGTGGGGTACTTGGACGTGTTTCGTGATGTCCCGCGACGTCGAGGGGCGTCGCGTCACGCTCAACGACGGGTGGGGTGACGCCGCTGGCGGCGCGGCGATTGGGTCGCTGCTGACCTTGTGGCTCGCATGAGACCGTTCACCGTGATCGCCGCGCTCGTGGCGATAGCCCTCGACACGACACTGGCGTTGTCGCAGGAGTCCGTGACCACGATTGACGCCACCACCGCCGGTCGCTTCGCGAGATTGACGCTGGCCTGCGTGCAGAAGGAGTACCCCAACAAGATCACGCATGTCCTGAACTCCTCTGCGGATGTGAAGGCACCGCATGAGCTGACACCGGCGTTCTACGGATGCTACGACTGGCATTCGTCGGTGCATGGCCACTGGCTGCTGGCGCGCCTTGTGCGTGAATTTCCGAAGGCCGCATTCGCGACCGATGCGGCCGCGGCGCTCAAGACGAATCTCACGCCCACACGCATTGCCGGCGAAGTGCGTTACCTGAGCGGCGTCGGACGCGAGTCCTTCGAGCGCCCATACGGATTGGCGTGGCTATTGCAACTGGCCGCCGAACTTCGCGAGTCACGAACCGCCGACGCGGTAGCACTGTCGTCCGCGCTCAAGCCGCTTGAATCGGCCGTCGTTGCGCGACTCAAAGCGTGGCTACCGAAACTCGCTTATCCGATTCGGGAGGGGGAACATGCGCAAACCGCGTTCGCATTTGGATTGATCTTGGACTATGCGCGCGGAACAGACCCGGCACTCGTCGCGATGGTTGCGGCGAAGGTTCGTGAGTTTCACCTCAACGACCGCGACTGCCCGCTCAACTACGAGCCGTCGGGCCAGGACTTTGTCTCACCCTGCATCGCCGAGGCCGACGTCATGCGCCGCGTCCTCGCGCCTGCCGAATTTTCTGCGTGGCTGACCAGGTTTCTCCCGCGACTCCCCACCACAAATACCAGCTCGTGGTTGCCGATTGGCGTGGTCACCGACAAGACTGATGGCAAGCTCGCGCATCTGGACGGCCTCAACCTCAGTCGCGCCTGGATGCTGGAGGGTATCGCGGCGGGATTGCCGGCAGGCGATCCGCGCAGACATGCACTGCTGGCGGCGGCCCGGTCGCACGCGACCAGTGGACTCGCTGCTGTGACTGGCGAGCACTATGCCGGCGGTCATTGGCTTGGCAGTTTCGCTACGTATCTGGCCACGCGCCGCGGAATCAGCAGGTAACCCCGGCGGCCAGGTCCCTACCTGCCGTTGCTCCCCTCGCGCATGAGCGGCACCTTGGGGAGACTTTCAAACCTCTACGCCAAGACCATGTCGCCCAGGCTCGCGTCCACCGGATCACAGTTGGCTGCAAAGTTCGTTGTCGCCGTCGCATTCGCGATCCTGTTGGCATTCGCCATGGCGTCCAGCATGGCCGAAAAGCAGGCGCTGGCCGCCAGCCTCACGCCAGAATCGTATTTGGCGGACTTTGAGAAGTATCGCGCCAGTCTGTCACAAAGATCTCGTCCGTGGGCGTTCACCTTCACCATATCGATCATCACGGCGGTCGGGTTCTTCAGCCTCTATGAGATCGTCGGTCACGCGCTCGCGAGGGTGATCGATCGCTTTCGTCCGCACGCGGAGCGAGGGCCCGAATTGTGAGCAGCGCGCTATGGAACGGCGTTAGCGTCGTGAAAGATTGCATCACGATGGCCTGCGACTGATTCAGCGCGGCTGACTAGGCGGGTCGAGTTCGCGGATCACAATGCGCACATAGTCCACCAGCGACGCGTCGTGCCGCGCGAGTTTTCGCATCAGCGCGCGCAGCGTGGCGAGCAATCTCGGCGTCGAAACTCTCGCCTCCGCCGCGATCAGGAACACCATCTCATACTTGGCCCAGCTCGCAACACGGCCATTCCCGCTGAGGGACGGCTCCAATGACAGTGCGCCGAGCATGTCGATAAGGACGTCCGAGAGGCGAGGGTCGACGGGTTTCATGTCGCGTGCCATCGAAAATCCCGCACGCTGTTGCGCACCGTCATCACTCCGCAGCGCGCTGATCATGAGGTCAAACGCATCGGCCCGTCGCAACAGCAGGTCGGTGGCCAGCGCACTCCCGAGCCTGCCGGGATGCGCGAGACGGAGGAGGTCGCGCACCTCGGAATTCGCGCGAAGTTGCAGCGACTCCCACAGATCCCCGTACCCGCGTATCACACTGCCGAGATCGGACGGCGGCGAGTTGGTGATGCGGCAGGTCGCGCGCAGCCAGTCAGCGACGGATCGTCCCGACTGCTGGCGCTGGAGTGACGCTTCGAGATCGCCGAGTTCCTCGAGAGTGCTGCATCGCGTGTCGGCGGGATAGTAGAGTGTGGAATAGCGCACGAGCTCCGCGGCCATTGGCCAGCGAGCGCTCGCGGCAGTGTAGTCCACCTTGATCCGCGGCACGTGCGCGAGCCAGTCAAGCGCTTGGTCGCTCAGCCCGATGGTGCGATTGATATGCCACGCGTCTCCCGAGAAGCGTCCATCGTCGCCGAGACTGCGCGTACACGTCACCGTGCCGCATCTGAGACATGCATGCACCGAATACTCGCCGCGCGCGGAGAGCAACGGACGATGGAACAGTGGGTCACAGGCACAGGCCACGCTGAGTTGTTCAATGTTCGTGTCGTGCGGCTGCTGTCTGCCGGAGAAGCGCGGTACCCCCGACGCTGGCCGTGTCGGCTCTTCACGTGGTGACTGCGACTCGCGGGGCTCGTTCGCCGCCTGCGTCGTGTTCACCGAGATGTCGGCAACCTCATCGCCCATCTCGAAGTACTCGCGCATGTGCCCGTTGCGCGGTCCGTCCGCCGCTCGCAACGCAAAGCGCAGTGTGTCCCGCGCGGAATCGCGCTCGAGGTCGATCCATATTTCCATTCGCGCGTAATCCATGCCCAAGCCGCGCAGGACTCCGCGCTCGCCGGCGCGAAGCTCAACGCCCGCAAGATCCTTGAAATCGCACAGCACGGTCACGCGATGCTCGACCCGCAGATGATCGATCGTGACGCTCATCCCAACGCCAGGCCTTCCGGCGTCCCGAATGTCACCATGATGTCGCCAGCGAGATCGAGTGCCCGCGAGGCATCCTCGCTGGCCGCCGTCACGCGCGCGACCAGATGGCGTCCTGTCCGCCCCATATCGCGAACAAGGAACACTTGATCGAGCGGCACACCATCAATGTTGGCGCCACGCACGCCTGCCGCGGCAACTCCGGCGAGACTGCTTTCGATGAACGGCAGGTCGGGTTCCACTTCCAGATACTGCTGAATGAGTTGGTGGGCGTGTTCGCCAACCGACGCGCCCTCGTGTTCACGCTGGCTGAGGTTGATCTGAATCTTTCCCCCAGCGTCGAAGATCAGCGTGCGGCGGCCGTCATCGATGACATGCCAGCCCAACGGCACGCGGAAAAACCCCTCGACGGCGCCAGCCGCGAGCACCGCAGCCTTCAAAGCGATATCCGTGCTCACGACGCGCGGCACGAGACCAACGCCCCGGTCACGCAGGTTGGCATTCACGGGATGCTCGGGCTCCAGCGCGGCGGCATCATCCGCCAGCGCGAGCGCCGCGAATTCCTCGGGTGTCAGTCCTGCGCGCGGCTCCTCTTGCGCGACGTCAGTCGGTGCCACGTCAGCTGGCGCGGGCGCTGCCTCGGCCGTTTCGGAAGCCACGTCCGGCGGTGACGATGACACCGGTGGCGCTTCACCGGGGCGTAGCGGAACGTTTGTGCCATGGACCTCGCGCAACTCGAACGAGTCCAGCATCGGCGACATTTTCTGCAATCCGGCGGCCCACAGCAGGTCCGGCGCCATCGCCGACATCTGAAACAGCCGACCGCCGTCCTCGAAAAGCAGGAAGCGCATCCGCATCGTTGTGCCATCGGTGGTCTGCTGCGTGGCGTCGCATGTCACTGCAGGCAGCATCCCGATTTGCGTCACCTCGATCTCCGAGTGCGCGTACTGCTCCGCGTCGCAGATGAATTCGAGCCACTGCGCAACGGCACCGTCATCGAACGCTGGCCGCGCGGCGACAGTGAAGACCATCGGACCGTACGGCGAGATCGCCACCGCGAGCGGCATGAAGGTGGCGCTGGCGGAAAAATCGATCTCCTCTGGCGGAAGCTCCGCCACCGTGAAATCCGGCGCCTTCAGAAAACGGCAGGTCAGGCCTTCATGCGCGTCTGGCGCGACGACGTGATACTCGTACCCGGAGGGAATCGAACCGCCGTTCACGCGGGCCACGAAAAGCGCACCGACTTCGCGGTGTCCGCAGCACCGTCGAACTTTCGGAGTTGCACAGACATCTCGATCTCGCTCGGCTGTCCGTCCCTCACGTGCACACGGAACTGAATGCAGCGCGCGTCACCGGTGCTCGGATCGAAGCTGTAGCCCCACGGAAACCACGGCTTGCCCTGGGCACTGGTCGAGCGCGCATTGCTTTTCATTGCGTCTGGCTCGAACACGGCACCCGCGGTCTGTGACGACTTGATACGCACACGCCACTGGCCGTCGCTGTCGGTCTCCTTGTACGCCACAAACGCGTAGTCGATGTTCAGTACCGCGTCATACGCGTCCACGTACGCAAGGTGCTGATACTGCGCGCCTCCCGGTACATTCGCCGGAACTTCGATGAGTGGAGATGAATTGCTGGACATGGATTCGTGGGCGGTTCGGTTGGTGTGCAGCTCTCGATCGTGCATCGGAAGCGGTAACTGGCGACCAAGTATGGTGCCGCTCTTCCAGATATGCCACGCCCCGTCGGCGAGTCACCACCCTCCGCCGCCGCCGCCGCCCGAACTGCTCGAACTGCTGCTACTGCTGCTACTGCCTGAACTCGAGGAACTCGGACTCGGCACCGATGATGCCATGCCACTTACGGCGGAACCGAATGCCGAGCCGAATGACGCGCCGCCGCCGGCGCCCGAAAAACCTCCGCCGCCACCGAACCCACCGAAGGTGCTGCTGGATGACGACGACCCCATCGCTGATGACGAAGACATGGATGACGTTGAGGCTATCGTTGACGAGGATGCCGCGGTCGCGCCGCCGAATGCGGTGAACCAGCGATCGACATGCTTGCCGAGTCCGAATGCGAGCATGTACGGATACCAGGAGTCCTTGAGCCGAGGTTCGCGCTTCGCAAGTTCCGCGCGGAAGTAGGCGCGCGCCGCGGCGAATCGTTTGCGCAAAGCGAC
>JBEBIR010000531.1:0-3104 GCA_040080315.1 Gemmatimonas sp. | reverse complement strand
TCCGACCTGGATCAGTTCCTCCCTCCTGCTGCCCGGATGACGTTCACTCCTGCCTCCAACCTCCAGTCTCAGAACTGCATCGCGTTCGCGTGATCCCACGCGCGTGACATGCCCGTCGTAGCGGGACTCGTCAGCAACTGTCCCGACTCGAGATGCGGATAGATATCGGCATAGCTGCGGATTTCCATCGCGCTCACCCGCTTCATGATGAACCACGGCTTGAGCTCATGCGGGCACTGCAATCCCGCCGCGCCCAGCACTTCGAAGAAGCTCTTCACCGTCTCGCGGTGATAGCGCGCCACGCGCTCTGACTTGTCGCCCACATGCAGACCGGCCACCAGTTCGGGATTCTGTGTGGCCACACCGGTGGGGCAGTGGTTGCTATTGCAGCGAAGGGCCTGAATGCATCCGAGAGCGAACATCATCGCGCGCGCGGCGTTACACATGTCGGCGCCGAGCGCCACTTTGGTGGCCAGCGCGAATCCAGTGTTCACCTTGCCCGATGCGATCACGCGAATGCGGTCGCGCAGCTCGGTGGCCACCAGGGCATTGTGTACGAACGACAATCCTTCGTTGAGCGGTGTGCCAACCGAGTCGGAAAATTCCAACGGTGCGGCGCCGGTACCGCCCTCGCCGCCGTCCACTGTGATGAAGTCGGGTGTGATACCGGTCGCCATCATGGCTTTCACAATCCCCAGGAACTCATGGCGCTTGCCCACGCACAGCTTGAAGCCAATCGGCTTGCCGCCCGACGCATCACGCAAACGCTTGATGAAATACAGGAGTTCCGTGGGCGTGGAGAACGCCGTGTGCGCTGGCGGCGAGATGACATCCTGTCCGGGAACCACACCGCGGATCTCGACAATCTCTGGTGTGAGCTTGGCCGCCGGCAGAATGCCGCCGTGTCCAGGCTTGGCGCCTTGCGACAACTTGATCTCCACCATCTTCACATTCGGCAACGACGCCTTGTTGGCAAACTCGGTTTCGTTGAACCGTCCCTGCTTGTCGCGACAACTGAAGTAGCCCGTGCCAATCTGCCAGAACAGGTCACCACCCGGTTCAAGATGATAGGGACTCAATCCACCTTCACCGGTGTTGTGCGCAAATCCGCCAAGCCTGGCACCCGTATTGAGCGCCATCACGGCGTTCTTGCTGAGTGAGCCGTAACTCATCGCCGACACGTTGAAGATCGACGCCGAGTACGGCTGCTTGCAGTCGGGACCACCCACGGTGACGCGCGCCATTGCTGGATTGGCGTGCACCGGGGCCAGCGAGTGATTGATCCATTCGTAACCGGTTGCGTACACGTCCTTCTGGGTGCCAAAGGGCAGGGTGTCCAGCTCCCCCTTGGCGCGCTGGTAGATCACCGAGCGATCATTGCGGCTGAACGGCTTGCCGTCGCTGTTCGATTCAATGAAGTACTGATTGACCTCAGGCCGGATCATCTCCAGCAGGTATCGCGCATGTCCCAGCAGCGGGAAGTTGCGCTTGATAGCCTGCTTGGTTTGCAGCATGTCAGCCACGCCGCGCGCAATCAGTGGCAGAATGACGACGTATGACCACAGGATTGGTGGCCACACGAACGAGAATCCCGCCACGGCAAGCACAAGGGCGGCCGACACGGCAATAAAGAGGGTACGCATGTGTGACAGTATCGGCCGTCCGCGTACGGAGTTGAGGACGTGCGGCGCGAGGGAGCCTTGCCGGGCGGCGGCAGGTCACGTTGGACTGAAGGGAGGTGATCCGACTTCTCCGGCACCGTGAACGACTGAACAGGCGTCGCGTCAATCGAACAACTGCCATCCACGGAATCGCGCCGAAACACTGGAAGCAGCACGGGAACAAACAACAAGCAGTACAGTTTCCGTGCTGTTTCTGCTACCTCCCCGCGTTTCCGTGGATGGCAGTTAGAAGAACCGCTCTACCGCCCGAGCCCGAGTTTCGTCCACACAAACACCGCACACTGGTACTGCAGCTTGCTCTGCAACATCGCCGGGATTTTGGTGCTGCGACTGTAGACCTCGATCGTGGCAATGGTCCGAGGTCCACACCGTCCAAGGCTTGTGCGTTGGTTGGATGACCATCAAGGCGGAAGTCAATCTGCTCGCGTATGGCGGCGCACTGTCGCGGCGTTCCTTGCCCGAACACCAGAGCCCCAAGGGTCGGCGTTTTCATAGACGCGTTCGGAACCGTGCGCATGGCCGACGTCAGGTTGGGGTACTTCGCGACCTCTGTTGAATCGCGGAAGGTGCCCAATCCGGTTCGCCTGCGCTCGCCAAGATCGCGGATGCGCACAGTCATCACCGTGGACTTCACCTTCACGGTCTCCAGCGTGTTCACGGAGCTCATTGGCACCGTCAAACGGACCGTGTCACCGGCCATCAGGTTGAACGATGTCGTGAACGGTTGCATCCCAATGACCACCACCGAGGCCTGGCGTGATCCGGCCGGTACGCCGGGCACGAAAAATCGACCGTCTTCGCCGCTCCGCACTTCGGCCATGGTGTCGATCGCCACGGTCGCGTTTGCGACCGGCTGCCCGGTGGCATTCGTGACTACGCCGGTCACAACGCCTGTTGGTCCCGCCGCAGTCACCCGCACCGCCGCACTATCCACAACCGCATCAGGCGCCGCCGCCGCGACCGTGGCCACAACCCGAGCAATGAGTACGTCGCGGCGTCGCACGCGCATCGCCGTCGTCTCCAGCTCAATCGTGCTCACCGACAGCGAGTCCAGCGAATCGAGCGCCGTTCGCAAACGGAGCGGCGTATCCGTCGGCACGCCACACAGCGCGTATTCGCCGCGCGCATCGGTACTCGTGTGTCGACGCCACCTTCTTTGTCCAATACTCTGCAGCGAATTCCCACCGCCCACGAGATCCACCCACGACACATCCACCAACGCTCCCGCGCGCTCGGCACCACCCACCGCGTCGCGCACCGTGCCATACACCAGCGCGCTGTCACGAGGGGCCGGCGCATCACCGCACGCGACGCGCCAGAGCGTCTCGAATGAGGGAACAGCGAGCGTGACGCGCGGCGTCTTCTGTTGCACGAGTACGCGCGCCGAGACACCCGAGAGTCCCATGCTGTCGAATACTGCAT
>JBEBIR010000530.1:0-3104 GCA_040080315.1 Gemmatimonas sp. | reverse complement strand
CACAGGAACAGCGCCGCCGCCGCGACTTCGTCGGCGGTGCCGAGTCGGCCCAGCGGCACGCGCGAGGTCAGCTCGTCTTGCGGAAGTCCCGCGTCAATCATTTGCTGCACCATGGGCGTGAGCGTGAAGCCCGGGCAAAGCGCGTTAATGCGCAATCCCTTACGTCCGTATTCCAGCGCGGCGGTTTTCGTGAGCCCCACGACGCCATGCTTGCTGGCCGCATACGCCGGATGTCGCGGGAATCCAATCAGCCCGGCCACCGATGCGACATTCACAATCGCGCCGCCGCCTACGGCCAGCATGGCCGGGATCTCGTAGCGCATGCAGCGCCACACGCCATTCAGATTCACATCGATGACGCGATCCCAGTCGTCGGGCGCGTAATCGGCCGTCTTCACTTCAGGACCGCCGATACCGGCCGCGTTGATCGCAATATCGATGCGACCGAATGTCGCGACGGTGGTGGATACGGCGATCTCGACGGCGCGATCGTCGCGAACATCGCAGGTCACCGCGATGGCCTCGGCGCCAGTGGATGTCAGCTCGCGCGCAAACGATTCCGCGACATCGGTCTGTACATCAGCGATGACCACTCGCGCGCCTTGCGCGGCCAGTTGTTGAGCCGCCGCCCGCCCAAGGCCGGACGCGCCGCCGGTAATGAAGGCGACACGTCCGTTGAATTCTGAGGTCATGTGGCGACTATGGGACGATGGTTGGAGTCGGCTTCACGATTGTGATCGAAATGTTCGAGGGATACTTCACCGAGTGATGCACGACATTGTGGGCCACGACACCCTGCGTTTCGTCGTAATTCCGACCACCGGTGTTGAGATTGCGATCGAACCGCGGGAAGTTGCTGCTCGACACTTCGATCCGCAGGCGATGTCCCGGCGCAAAATAATTGCTGGTGGTGAGCGGCTGCAACGTGACCTTGTACACCGAGTCTTTCTTCATCATGACTGGCGGCTTGTCATACCCGTCGCGGTAGCGCATGCGCTGAATCGACTCATCGAGATTGTACGCCCGACCATCGGGATACACATCGATGACCTTGACGGTGAAATCGGTGTCCAGCACATCCGACGACACGTACAGCGTGGGGACAATGGGTCCACTCAGCTCGACACCTTCCTTGAACGGCTCGGTGGTATAGACCAACACGTCGGGTCGCTCCTCGACTTTCCGCTGATCCATCGAGCCGGCGACGACGGCGTTCCCCTGGCAACACACGTTGCCGCCGTGCGACTTGACCGGATTCATCGGATCGTAGGAGAACCGATCGGGGGTGTTGGTCCTGGACGGCGTCAGCGCGAGCACGCCATCGCCATTCAACGTATTCGCGTTGCCCTTGCTGCCCAGATGAAACGTCATGGGCGACGCGCCCTTTGGCGGCCACGTATCCGAACTCTTCCACTGATTGAGCCCCATCACGAAATAGCGCACCTTGGGCATGGTATCGAGCGTGACGCTGCTGGCGTCGCCCTTCAGGAAGCGGTCGAAGAAAGCATACATGATGTTCTGGTAACCCAGTCGCGCGTCACCCATGTCGCGCTCGCCCACGATCGTGTGATCGGTGGCTCGGGTGTACGCGCAGTGTCCCACGGGCGCGATGATCGCCCATTGCTGCGCGCCTGCGCCGCCCTTGGCGGTGTTTCGCACGTGATTGTACATCGCCAGATTGGGCCCCACCGACACATCGTACCAGGACATGAACCAGAGTCCGGGGATGTTGATCGGCATGTGCTCATGCCACAGTCCGCCCCGGTACCACGCGGAATCGTTGGGCGCGCGCTTGATCATTGCGCCGCCGCTGGCGACGGGCATCGAGTCGGCAAAAATGCCGTTGGGTCCGCCGACGTTCTTGAGAAGATCCATGACCGGCAGATGCTCAAAGGCTTTCGCCCAGTCGACCGGCGGCAGACGCTGCGCGAGATCGAATGATTTCGACACGCGAATCAGGTCGGCCTGCGAAAGTCCGGCCGGGAACATCGGGCGCACCTGATTCTGTTCACCCATGAGCCAATCGATGAACAACATTTGCACCGCACCGCCGCGATACCAATTGCCCATCTCGTAGTACGGGCCCACCTTGCCCACGCCGGCACCGAATCCCTGCACGTTCATCGCGGCGAATCCGGGATTCCCCAACGATGCCACGGCCGGTTGCCATTCGGCGGTCGATGAGCAGCCGGTGGTGCCAATTTTCCCGTTCGACCATGGCTGTGTGGTGAGGTACTTCAACTCGTCATCGCCGTCGGACAATGGCGCGCCAAGGATATCGTAGTTGCCTTCGGCGAAGAAGTGTCCGCGCTCCTGCATGTCCACCCAGGCATAGCCGCGCTTGATGGCGGTGAGCACTGATGTCATGTCGCGTGGCACGCCATTCTGGACATCCCAGAAATTGAAGTTGTACGGCGTGCGGACCCAGATGGCCGGGTAGGTTTTCGAGGCGTCCTTCGGGCGATAGATGTCGGCCGGAATGCGAACGCCGTCGCGCATGGTGATCATCACCTTGCGATCCACGACGGCCAGTGATTGCAGTTCATTCTCGATGGCCCAGCGTCTGGCCTTGATGCTATCGGGGAGAGGACCGCCCTGCGCCACAAGCGACACGGGCGCGGCGATAGTGAGACCGAGGGCGGCGATTAGTGTGCGCGCGAATCTGGACATGGCGGAAACTCCGTATTGAGGGACCGATCCATTGAAACTATGGAACGCTGATTCATCAGGCTACTAATGCGCAGCCAATTCACGTTTCGACGTGTACATTCGCTGCAGGTCGTCACAGTCCTTCTCGAATATCGGAGGTATCCGTGCGCAATCGTCTCATTCCGGTCGCAATGCTGCTAGCGATGACGGCCACATCCCTGGCGGCGCACGACATGTTCTGGCGCCTCAGCAGTTACTTCGTGGCGACGAACTCCGCGGTACGGATGCCGGTTCTCAACGGGACCTTTTCAAAGAGCGAGAACTCTATTGAGTGGAAGCGTGTTGCCGATTTGAGTGTGCTGTCTCCGACGGGGCGGGTGACGATGGACAGTGCGCGATGGGACACGCGGACGGATACGTCGTGGCTCAGTATCACCACGGGATCGTCGGGCACG
>JBEBIR010000529.1:0-3106 GCA_040080315.1 Gemmatimonas sp. | reverse complement strand
GTGAGGGCAGAGTCTACCTTCACCGCTCACCGCTCCCACGCTCACTACCTGCTTCTGCTCACCGCTCACTCGCTCAGGGAACCTTCGCCTCCGGCAGCAACACAAACCGCGCCCGATTCGTCTCGTCCAGAAACTTCTTCGCGCCCGCGGCCAGTTTCTCCACCGTCAGTGCCGCGATCAATGCGTCGTCGGCGAACACCGTGGTCACATCGTCGCCGTTGTCGAGCCGGCCCTGCAGCATGCCCAGCCACCAGTTGTTCTGCTTGCGCGCGACTTCCAGCTCTCGGCGTTGCTGTTCGCGAACACGCTCCAGTTCGGCCGCGGTTGGTGGCACGCGTCGCAGCGAGTCCAGCTCCTGCCGCACGGCCGCGAACATCGTGTCGGCCTTCTCCGGTGCCGATCCGTAGCTGATCACCACTTGCCACTCCTGACGCGGACGGCGGGAGAACGCGGTATTGATGCCCACCGAGTACGTGCCGCCCAGCGCTTCGCGCAATCGATCGTTCAGTCGCATCTCCAGCACTTCGCCCACCGATGACAACAGGTACGCCTGTTCGCGACTCCACGTATCCGCACCGGCCAGCAGCAGCGCCGTCTGGCTTTGCGGCGCGACGCCTTTGCGCACCGTCTTGTCGATGCGGCCGCTGAACAGCTTTGGCCCCACGTCACGATATGTCTCCTTGCGGTTGGTGGCGGGCAGCGCCGCCAGCCATTGCTCGACCAGCGGTTTGAGCACCGCGAGATCGACATTGCCGACGAACAGGAACGAGAAATCACTCGCATCGCCGAAACGATCCTTGTAGATCGCCAGCATCTGCGCGAGATCCAGTTCCTTCAGCATCGCCACTGAGAGCGGACGCGCGCGCGGATGTCCGCCGGCGAGCGTGACCTGCACCGTGTCGCTGAACACGGCGGCGGGATTCGCATCCTTGTTGCGCAATACCGCGTCGAACTGCTGGAGCAGCGCTTGCACGGCCACCGTATCCGCGCGCGGCGCCGTCATGCGCAGCCATATCAACTGCATCAGCGTTTCCAGGTCCTTCGGTGACGCGCGGCCACTCAGGCCTTCGCTCAAGTCGCCGATGAACGGTGACGCCGCTGCCACCTTGCCGGTGAGCTTCTTGTTCAAGTCGATGAGCGAAAACTCACCCGCGCCGCCACGTTCCAATGCCGTGGTGGTCAGCGCCGCGCGAAACACGGCACTGTCCGGCAGCAGACTGGCGCCGCCCGGGCTCCACGCAGTCATGAGCACCTGGTCGGCATTGAAGTCGGTCGACTTCACATACACGCGCACACCGTTCGACAGTGTCCATTCGGTGAGCCCGATGCTGTCGAATCGCTTTTCGGCTACCACGCGACCCGGCGTTGGCGTCACGCGCACCAATGCCCCTTCGGCCACGGTTTCCGTCCACGGCGAAATCGTCGACGCGACCACCGTCGCGAAGATCTTTCGTACCTCTGCTTCGGTGGGAACAATGAGCCCGTCTTTCTTCGGCAGCGTCACCGTGACCACGCGGTTGGCCGCGCCACTGCGCTCGCTACCCAGCGCATTCACTTCCGCCAGCGTGACACCGGGCAGCAGCGCCTTCGCGGCGGAAAACTCGAACGCGACGCCGGGAATGCCGTCACCAGAGAGATAATTGTCGATGTACTCACCCACGAACGACGCGGACGGCGTCTTGTCGCGTTCGGTGAACGCGCGCTCAAGTGAACGCAGCAGGTTCGTGCGTCCGCGATCGAGTTCACTTTGCAGGAATCCATGCCGCTGCACGCGTTCGGCCTCCGTCAGCACGACTTGCAGCGATGCCAGCAGCTTGCCTTCCTTCGCATCCGCATCGAGCGAGTAGTAGTCGGAACCACGCACAAAATTGCCACCGCCCGCGCCCGCGCCGACAAACGGCGCATCCGGGCGTTGCGACAGTTCGCCAAACCGCTGGTTCAGCATGCTGTTGTACAGGCGACGCATCATCAGGTTGCGGAACTCGCCGACGGTGCGTGTCCCGGTGGGCGGCAACTTCCACAACACGCCCACTGATGACGACGTGAGCTCGGCGTCGGTGGCAATCGTCACGAGCGTCGAATCATGCTTCGGCACCGATGCCACCGTGCGCGGACGCGCGTTCGCACGACGGGGAATCGATCCGAACGTGCGACGAATCAGGCCTTCCAGCTTCGCCGGGTCGGCGTCGCCCACGGCGATCACCGCCATCAAGTCCGGACGATACCAGTCGCGCCAGTATCGCTTGAGCGGTGACGGATTCGCCTTCTCGATGACCTCGGGCAGGCCAATCGGCAGACGGAGCGCGTAGCGCGATCCCTGAAAGATCACGGGAAACTGCAGGTCGCGAATGCGTTCGCCGGCACCGAGTCCACTGCGCCACTCGGACAACACCACGCCGCGCTCGGCCACGACATCGAGCGAATCGAACAGGATGCCGGTGGCGACATCACCGAGAAAACGAAAACTCTTTTCCAGAATGCCCGCGCTGTCGGTGGGGACGGGCAGGATGTAGGTCGTTTCGTCGAATCCGGTTTGCGCATTCAGGTCGGCGCCGAAGCGCACGCCGATGGACTCGAGATACTTCACGATGTCGTTCTTGGCGAAGCTCTTCGTGCCATTGAACGCCATGTGCTCAAGGAAGTGCGCCAGGCCGCGCTGGTCATTGTCCTCAAGGATCGAGCCGGCGTTCACGACCAATCGCAACTCGGCCCGCTGCTCAGGCTTGCTGTTGCGCCGCACGTAGTAGCGCAGACCGTTGGACAAGGTTCCCACGCGGACGGCCGGATCGACGGGCAGTCGCGCGGAAAGCCGAAACGAGTCGACGGCTGGTTTCGCAACTGTTGGACGCGTCGGCGGCTTGGCGGTGGTGGTGCCCTGCGCGATGACAGGTGCCGCGGTAAGCGAGACGACAAGAGCAAGGGCGAGACGCATTGGGAGTGAGCGCAAAGTGAATGGACTGAGTGCGAGAACTGCTGAGCAGTGAGCAAAAGAAAGGTAGCGAGCGTTGGAGCGGCGAGCCGGTGAGGGTAGAGTCTGCCCTCACCGCTTGTCCCTCCCGCGCTCACTACCTGCTCTTGCTCAACCCTCACTCATCACGCACCGCCA
>JBEBIR010000528.1:0-3111 GCA_040080315.1 Gemmatimonas sp. | reverse complement strand
TCCAAATCGCTGCATGGCCTCACTCGCGCCGAGAAATCGAATCTCGAGGATCTCGTGTGTGCGCATGCGTCCCAGATCGCTTAACCCTCGCAGTGGGCCACCGTTGGTGGACACGAGCACTGACCCGGCCCCGGCGATCATGACACTCTGCCGTCCGCGTGACGTGAGAAATCGCGGACGCAGTCGCCGCACCGCGTCCAGGGCATTGTCACCGGCGACGGCCGGATCGGCCAACTCCTGTGCGGTGATCACGTCGGAGTCGCGAGGCGGCCTGCTGGTCGCATCGGAGTCGGCGGCGCTGGAGCGATGTGCGCAGCCCATAGTGATCACCACGAGTGCCAGTGCGAAACGCCGCCTGTTCAACATGTTGCCTCACGTGATGGAGGTCGATGCTTCAGGATTTTCCTGCCCCAGCAAACATACCACGACAATTCGATGCCGCGCGATGTCGCTCTACTCGGCGCGGTTGCCGAAACCATCGTCGACCATGACCTCGATCAGATTCGGTATCCCACGGTGGATACCCTCGCGGATCGCGTGTTCGATGCCCGACGGGTCGGTGACACGGCGGGCCGGCACTCCCATGCCTCTGGCAAGGGACACGAAGTCGATTGGGGGATTCCGCAGATCCATACCGACGAACTGGTTGGAGCCACGACCGGCCACGAGACGCTCCTTGATGATCCGGTAGCTGCGATTGTTGACGATCACGTAGGTGATCGGCAGCCGGAGATGCGCCGCCGTCCAGAGCGCCTGGATGCTGTACATCGCACTCCCATCGCCAATCACCGCCACGATTGGTCGACCTGGCTGGGCGAGACTGATCCCGATCGCCCCTGGCATGGCGAACCCCAAGCCGCCGCTGGCCAGCCCGTAATAGCTGTTGACGTCCCGCATGGGACAAAAGCTCGCCAGCGCCGGTGCCGCCGTCAGCGCTTCCTCCACCACAATGGCGTTGTCTGGCAACGCGTCGACGACGCGCATGATCAGCAGACGCGGATCAATTGGAACCGCGGACGCGTGCGCGGTGGCTTCCTCGCGCGCCAGCGCGCGCCGGGAGAGCCAATTGGATGCGGACAGGGCGTGTAGTCGCTGCGCAGCGTGCAGCGCGTGTTCTGCCGTTTGCCGCGCGCGAAGCACGGGCAGCAACGCACGCAATGTCTCCTTCACGTCGGCGCGAATCGCGAACTCGGTGTGATAGTTCTTGCCCAGTTCCCACTCGCGTTCGGTGATGTGCAAGACCCGCAGGTCGTCCGGCATCGGGCTCACCGGACTGTACGGCGACATCCGCAGCAGATCCGCACCCACACACAGCAACAGATCGTGTTCACGAAGCGTCGCCAGCACGCGCGCCTGATTGCGGGTCAGGTCACCCATGCACGCCGGATGCATGGACGGAAAGCGCGCGTTGTATGGAACCGGCTCATGGTAGACGGCGGCGCCCAGCAACGTGGCCAACTCGCCCGCCTCGTCGAAGGCGTCGCGATCGGCCAGCTCGCGTCCGGCAATCATCACAGGCCGTGCAGACGCGAGCAGCGCAGCCGCCAAACGAATCAACGTCTCCTCCGACGGGCGATTGGCCGAATCAACGCGCGTCGCGTGACCAAGATCGAGCTCCGCCTCGTCATCGAGAATGTTGCCCGGCAGACTGATGAACACGGGGCCCGTGGGCGGTGTCATCGCGATCTTTGCGGCGCGCCGCACGATGCGCGGCAAGTCCTGCACGCGGCTGACCTCCACCGCCCACTTCACCAGTGGCTGCGCAATGGGAACCAGCGGTTCGTACAGCAGCGGCTCCTGCAGGCCATAACCGATTTCGTACTGTCCGGCCGTGACGATCAGGGGTGAACCCGAAAACTTCGCGCTGTACAGGGCGCCCATCGCATGACCAAGACCCGGTGTACAGTGCAGGTTGACCGCCGCCAGTCGATTGGACGCGCGCGCGAATCCGTCGGCCATGCCGAGCACCACGGATTCCTGAAGTCCCAATACATATGAGAGCTGCGGGAACTGCGGCACGGCCTCCATGATCGCCAGCTCCGTCGTGCCCGGGTTACCGAACAGATGGGTTACTCCCTCGTCTACCAGGAGCCGGAGAAACGCGGTGCGACCGGTCATGAGTGCGCGCACAGACGCCTCAACGCATCGTGAACGGATTGGCGCTCACGGCGCCGGTGTTGATCCACACACTCTTCACCTGCAGATACTCGCGAATCGCATCCATTCCGTTTTCGCGACCCAGTCCGGAATCCTTGTAGCCGCCAAATGGTGACATGTAACTGAGTGCACGGTAGGTGTTGACCCATACGGTCCCGGCTTGGATGCGTTCCGACATGCGAAACGCGCGACCGATATCGCTGGTCCACACGCCCGAGCCGAGACCAAATCGCGAATCGTTGGCGATGCGTACCGCATCGTCTTCGTCGGTGAACCTGATGATCGACAGGATCGGTCCGAACACTTCTTCCTGCGCAATGCGCATGGAGTTGGTCACCCCCGAGAAGATGGTGGGCTCGATGAACCAGCCGTTGCCGCACTCCGGCCGCGTCGCCGGCCCGCCACCCAACAGCAGCTCGGCGCCGTCCTGTTTCGCAATGTCGATGTAGCTCAGCACCTTCTCGTACTGTGGTCGCGTGGTAATCGGACCGACCTGCGTATCCAGACTCATGGGGTCGCCCATGCGCGCCGTGCGCGCCAGCGCCATCAACTTCTCGACGAACTGATCGTGAATACTGTCCTGCAGCAGCAGGCGCGATCCGGCAATGCACGTCTGACCCGTCGCCGCAAAAATGCCAGACACGGCGCCGTTCACGGCGTCATCGAGGTTAGCGTCCGCGAACACAATGTTGGCTGACTTGCCGCCCAGTTCGAGGCTCACATGCTTGAAATGCTTTGCCGCGAGCTGATTGATGGCCCGACCGGTGGTGTCGGATCCGGTGAACGCGACCATTCGCACCAATGGATGCTCGACCAGCGCCGCACCGACGTCCGCACCAAACCCCGTAACGACATTTACCACGCCGGGCGGAAAGCCCGCTTCTTCCACGAGCTTGACGAACTCCAGCGACGATGCCGACGTGAACTCGGATGGCTTGAGTACCACAACGCAGC
>JBEBIR010000048.1:0-13414 GCA_040080315.1 Gemmatimonas sp. | reverse complement strand
GAGCAGACGACCGCCGGGCAGCGCGCGCACGTTCATGGCGGCGCCCAGCGAGTCGGTACTGGTGGATTGCACCGCGCCGAGTTGCCGAATGGGTGGCCTTGTCTGCGCGGAGACTGCGAACGAAATCGTGCACGACAACGCAATGCCGAAGCGCGAGAAGCGCATATTGAGTCCGAAGGGAGTGTGGTAACTGGTCATCGGCTGACGCCGCCGGTGAAAATCATGCCGGTGCCCATGCCCCCGGGAATCGCCGCGCCGCCGATTCCCGCGGTGCCGGAGCGAATGTTCGAGAGATAGCGCGTGTCGAGCGCGCTGGCGACGAAGCCAGGCAGCTTGCGCCGCTGCACTTTGGTGAGCAGGGCCTTCACCGTTGGCGCCACGGTGATGAGCAAGTCGATGGACGCCTCGCGCGCCTGCCGGTACAGCAGGTACGCCTCGTCATGACGGTAGTCATCAGGCAATGCTGCCAGTCGCGTGGCCACCGGTGCCCAGATGGAGTCAATGCGCACCACGAATCGACGGTTGAGCGATGCCAACGAATCGGCTTGCGCAGCGGACAGTTTGAGCGTGTCCTGATCGCGCAGAATCGTGGCCAGCGGATTCGGGATGCCCGCGCTGCTGAACTGCGCCTTGACCATGGACTCCGCGGCCTTGGTGCCCTTGGTTCGACGTCCTCGATCGAGCGCCTGCGTAAGCACTTGCCGCTCGCGTGTTGGCGCGATGTCGTAGCGCAGCATCATGGTTAGCGTGACCGGCGTGCGAAACGTGTTGAACGCCGGATTGGTATTGCCGAACCGCTGGTTCACTTCGTACGTGTAGCGCCCGCTGACGGGGTTGAAGCCGCGCACGTACAGCAATGCGGGATCGGCGAAGACATTCTGCCCCCAGCCCTTGAGCTTGTTCTCGCCGTGCAGCATCAGGTCGGCGGCACCCAGCGGGTTCGAGATATTGAACGACAGCGTCGCACGCTGTGGCATGCGCACCTTGAGTGGATTGAGCGAAAGGCTGAGGTTCGCGGTCGTCGTCCACGGTCCCTGACAGCTGTTGCGTCCGGCCAGTCGGCCCAGTTGCGATTCGAGGCACTCGCGCGCGCCGCGAGACCCGTTGGCGAGCAGCGCACGCATGCCGTCGGCGACCGACGCATCTGTTGATGACGTGGGATTGAACACGAAGGCACGGTCGTTACTGAATCCGTCGCCGTTGATATCGCCGCCAACCATTGGTGTGTAGGGCGTGCCGGAGCGGATGGTGCCGAACCAGTTGATGCGGATCAGATCGAACGCGTTGTAGCCGAGGTTGTACGTGAGCTGGTGGCGCGAATCGAAGCTGGAGCGGCTTTGGTCGATGGTGGCGGGGTTGCCCGCCGTACTACTGAAGCCGCGAAACTGCTCGCGGACATTGGCATAGGTGTAACTGCCACTCCAGCTCAGTCCCGAACTGAAGCTCAACGGGGCAACGCGCAGGCTTACCTGGCGACTGACCGAGTTGAGATCGGCGCGCTGTTCGGTTACCCGCGCGAACTGTGGCACCAGACGCGAATCACCACTGGCGATGCCACCGGTGAGCGGGAAGATGCTTGACGACAGCACGTAGACGGGCCGATTGGCTTCATCGACGAGCGAGAAGCGCTCCACGCCCGCGAAGTTGCGATCGACGATGCTGTTTTGGTTGGTGTTGTATGAGTAAGTCGCGTCGACGGTCGCAAAGAACCGATTGCCCAGCACGGCACCGCCCCACTGCAGGTTGGAGCGGATGCTGCGCGGCGCACGATAGTTCGCAGCGAACAACGAAACGTTTGGCGACGCATTCGCAAACACCGTTCCGGTGCTCCCATCGGCGCATCGCTCGGGAATCGTGCTCGGCTGTGCGTACGCCGCCCAGTCGGGAACGGGCGTCGCCGGACCGGCGCAGACGAGTTGTTGCACTGCTCCGGCCAAGCCGGTGTTGTCGATGGCCGAACCGATGAGTGTGGCCTGGGGCGTGCTCTGGAAAATGCCAATGCCGCCGCGCACGACGGCGCGCGGACCGCGAAATGCGCCGGCGAACGCCCCGATCTGCGCCGCTGTGCCGTACGTCCAGGAGAATCCCAGACGCGGACTGACGAACACTCGGTTGGGAACCAGGTCATTGCGCACGCCCAGCAAGCGTTCGACGTCGATGTTGCGCGCCGGACTATCCGTGAACTGATTGGCATCCAGTCGCACCCCGTACTGAAACTGCAGCGCACTGGTGCGACGATACGAATCGCCCAGCGAGAGGGCTCCAATCACGATACCCGCATCGCGCCGGCGTGGCACCAGCGATCGCGTGTATGACAGCGGGAGGCCCGCCTGCAAGTCAGCAAGCGAATTGTACGAGAAGGTGCCCAGGCGATTGATGGTTTGATCCTGCGTATTGCCATCACGACGCAGTTCGCTGGTCAGCTTAAGACGATGCTTGTTGTTGGCGCTGAACCACGACAGTTGGTTCATCGCGCTCACGCCGTTTGCAGACTGTAATGTCCCGAGGAACTGATTCCCTCCAAACGCCAGTGTTTGCACGCCAGTCGTGCCATCGGCAAATGAGGAGTTGACGCGCACACGTCCGGCCGGAAGCAACACGTACGGTGTGCCGTCATTGTGCGACGCGTTCACGCCCACCGACGTTTCGGTGAGAATGCCAACGCCACGCAGTGTGAGGTAGGCGCTGTGACGGCCCTGCACGCCACCGTTCCAGCCGGAACGCTCGCCACTGGTGGTGGGCAGCGACGTGTTGAGTCCAGTGGCCGGATTGGCGCGAGTCCAGCTGCCATTGAAGGTGATATTGAACGCTTGTCCACTGGCTGACGACGGCGGCGTCGCATCGATCGCGCCAAAGATCGATCCCTGATCGCCGATTCGACTGCTCGGCAATCCCGCATAGGCGGTCGGGACGTTGGCGGACTGCAGCAGCGACACAAGGCGACTCACTGAATCGGCAGCGATCCCCGATGCCTGCAGGCCGGTCGCATCGGTATTGAGCAGGGTTTGCAGATCGTTGCTGCGTCGACCCAGCTGATACGCCACGTTGTAGAACGCTTTGTCGAACACCACTGGCCCCGACAGCGAGCCTCCCAGCGAGAGGTTCGCATATTCCTGTCCGAGTGATCGCGCGGTGCGATCGGCCCACTGCATTTGCGGGGTATCGAACGTGCTGCTGAGACCACGGCCAATGAAATTCGAACCAGGACGCGTGCGCAGGCTGAACTGTCCGCCGCTGAATCCGCCACGAGACACATCGTACGGCGAGGTGACGAGTGAGCTCAACACGCTCGCGTCGCGCGGCAGTCCGGCGCCGCCAAACTGCATGCCATTGAGTGTGGTGTTGTTCTGGTCGGCGCCCAGGCCCAGCACGGAGAAGCCATTGGCGCCACCATCCTGGCCGGGAACCAATTGCACGCCGGGCAGCGTGGCGGCCATCGCCGCGAGATCGCCAAGCTGATCAGGCGGCAGCGCGAGATTGTTGTCGATGCGCAATTCCGTGCCGCTCAGGTCGGGCAGTGTCAGGTCATTGCGCGAGACTTTGTCGCGTGCCGCGGTGACCTTCATCGCGTCGAGCACGGTGCCGACTCGCACGAGCTTGGCGTCGGCTATGAGAATGTCCTCGTCGGCAGCGCGTTTCACCTCAAATCGCTTGACGGCATAGCCGAGCGCGGTGAGTGTCACGAGATAGTCGCCGTCGCCGCCGGGAAAGGTGACGGTGAACCGTCCCTGCTTGTCGCTGCGCGCGGTGCGATTGACGTTGCCCGAAATGGACGTCACGACGACCGTGACATTCTCAAGCGCCGCATTGTCGGGTCCGGTGATCCGACCGCGAATGACATCGACCTGTTGGGCGTGCAGTGCTCGCGGCGCGGCGAGAAGTGAAAGCACGAGCCACAGCAGGAGTGGCACGAAACGCGGTACGGTCACGGAGCCGGGACAGAGGGAACGGGGTGTTCGATCGACCTACGCACGGTCAGTCATACCCGTTTCGATTCGAATCCTTCCCCGTCAGAACTCGCCGACAAAAGCGATTTCCACTTCGAGCTGATGCCCGAAGCGCTCGCGCACCGCCAGCTGCGCATGCGCGATGAGCGCACGCACGTCGGCGGCGGTCGCATTGCCCAGATTCACGAGGATATTGGCGTGAATGTGAGAGATCTGGGCGTCGCCAATACGAAATCCCTTGAGTCCGCACTGGTCGATGAGCCGGCCAGCACCAACCCCTTCGATCTTCTTGAAGATCGAACCAGCGCTGGGGTGAATCGACAGCCAGGGATGTCGGGACCCTCGCCACGCCAGGTTTTCCTGCAGAATCCGATGCAGATCGGCCGAGTCGCCGGGGGTCAACTGGAGTCTGGCCGACAATACCACATCACGACGATGATGGAAGATCGAGTCATCGTACCCGAACTGCACGTAGTCCGGCCCAACGTCCCGTCGCGCGCCATCTTCGCCCAGAATTTCGCATGACACAAACGGTTCGGCGATGAACATCGTGCGCTCGCGATCAGGCGCTGGCGAGAGGAAATGCAGGTTCTGCCAGAGCGCGCCGCCAATCGTGCTGGGAATGCCGATGTAGTGCTCGAGCCCCGACCACCCGTGTCGCACGGTTTCCAGTATCAGTTCTTGCACGATCGCACCACTCTCCGACCAGAGCAGGCCATCGGTGCCGAGGCTGTATGCGATGGCGCGATTGCGAATGACGAGTCCGCGAACGCCACGATCGCCCACCAGGATGTTCGCACCCACGCCAAGCACAAACCAGGGAATGCCGTGCGCGCGTGCCAACGTCACGGCGGTCGCGAGGTCATCGGCCGACGTGGCTTCGTACAGCACGTCAGCCGGCCCACCGATACGAAACGTGGTGTACGGAGCGAGCGGCTCGTGCGTGTACAGACGGCTTTCGTCGAGTCCGGCACTGAGAGACTCGGCGATCTGTTCCGGTGTCATGTCCTACTTTCGCTTGTTCACCGTGGTCACTTCGATCACGCCCATCTCGTGGCCGGGTCCGCGCATTTGAATCGCGCGATTCTGGTCGAGAAATCGCATCTCCACGATCGTCACCGATTTCAGCGTCTTCAGATCCTCCAGCGCAGGCTGGCGGATGTCGTCGATGTACACCACCACCTCCGTCGCGCCACCACCGGGGCCCGACGCGGTCGACGATGCCGTGCGTCCCATGGATGGGTTGAGCCACTGCGGGCGCATGGTCCGGATAGCGTCGAACGCCGTGTTTACGCTGGACGGCGCTTCAGCCAGATCATCTTGCGTGATGCGGTTGCGGTCTCCGCGCTGCTTCTTCTGCTGCGCACCGAGCGCATCAGGGAGGGCCAGTACGAGCGTCAGGAGTAGCGCGACGAATATGGATCGACGCATGGGGAACCTCAGCTGATTCGGAGAGAGAGGGAAGGGCGCGGTGTCACGGGATCGGCAATGCGCGCATCGGTTGCGCGGTGAAGAACTGCTGCAGCTTCGCATTCACCGTCGCGGTCTGCTCCATGTGCGGCAGGTGTCCGGAGGAATCGACCGGAAAGTAGTCGACGTAGGGAATGTTGGTGCGAATCAGCTCCGCACGCGCGATGGGCACTGTCTGATCCTGCTTTCCCCAGATCAACAGAACCGGAACGCTCGTCTTCGCGACGGCCGCGAACAGCGCGCCAAAGTCGGTGCGACCCATTGTGGCTGCGCTTCGCAGCAACGAGCGGCCGAAGCCATGATACCGCATTTGGGGACGATACTGATCCGCCCACGTGGGAAAGTTCTCGGGATGCAGAAAGTCGGAATATTGACCTTCGGCTTTGCCGGGAATCTGCGTCACCTGCCAGATCCACGGGCCGATGACGGGCGTCGTCAGGAACCCCGGTAGCGGAGAGGAACCAGCGGCGGGGTCAATCAAGGTGAGCGTGCGAACGCGTCGGGTGTGACTGGCGACGTAGTGCGCCGTGACAAAACCGCCGAAGGAGAGACCCACCAGATTGACGGGCTGCGTCACATGCAGCGAATCAAGCAGTTCGTCGAGCTGTGCATCGTACATCGCCCCATCGTACGCGGCATCGGGTCGGTCGGACCAACCGCGGCCGAACAAGTCGTATCGAATGACGCGATACCCGGCGGCGCCGAGTGCGGTGAACGTGGAATCCCAGATATATGCGGGCACCGAGAATCCGTGCACCAGCACAACGACGCGCCCGGTGTCCGGACCGGTGACTTCGTAGTGTGTCATGCCGCCCGAAAGGGGGACGAAACGCCCCTGAGCGTTGACGCGCGCGGCGGCGTCGAGCACCGCCACTTCCGGATTCTTCCAACGACCGTATCCCCACACGCCAATGACCAGGAGCGCAAGGACGATCGCAGTGGCGCGCAGGGCGCGAGGCATGGCGGGCGGGTTGGGGAAAGCAGCAACGGAAATATCACGCCCGCTGGCGGCATCGTCCATCGCCGTGGCATCCTAATAGCGGACTGATCGGACCCAGATCATGAATAGCGGTGTACCGACCGCACCATACTCGCCAGTCGCCTCTCCCCCACTCGTCCTCGAATGCCCGTCCTGTCACGCGTCCGTGTGCTGCGCCGTTTCGCAGGGGCTCGCCGTCTCTGGCTCGCCGCACTTCTGGCAGTTGCCGTGCCAGTTGTGAGGCCAGCGTCTGTGCATGCGCAGTCGCGCGCCGAACTGGAAAAGGTGATTCGTCGCAAGGTGCTGGCGAACGGCCTTGAGGTCATTGTGGTGGAGAATCACGGCGTCCCGATCGCGACACTGGAAATCGACGTGCGCAACGGCGCGTTCACCCAGGCGCCCGAGTACGCGGGTCTTGCGCACATGTATGAGCACATGTTCTTCAAGGCCAACAAGGATTTGCCGGAACCGGACATGTTCACCGATCGCGCGGCGGAACTGGGCGCGGTGTTCAACGGCAGCACGCGCGAGGAGGTGGTGAACTACTACCTCACCTTGCCGGCCGACTCGCTGGAGGGTGGCCTGCGGTTTCTCGCCAGCGCCCTGCGCAATCCGCTGTTTCGGGAGGACGAACTCAAGCGCGAGAAGGAAGTCGTGCTGGGCGAGTATGATCGCAACGAAGCAGAACCCGGCTTCGAGCTTATCCAGAAATCCACCGAGGCCCTGTATCCGGGACAGTCGAGCCGGAAGAACACGATCGGTGATCGGAACGTGATTGCGAATGTCACGCCGGAGAAGATGCGCTACATCCAACGAAAGTACTACGTGCCGAACAACAGCACGCTGATTGTCACCGGCGACGTCGATCCGGAGCGCGTGTTTGCACTGGCCGAGCGAATTTATGGTGACTGGCCGCGAGGTGCCGATCCGTTTGTTGCCGACCCTATTCCACCGATTCCCGCCTTGAGCGGCAACAAGGCGCTGATCATTGAGCAGCCCATCAATGCGGTCGCAGTCCTGATTCAGTGGCAGGGGCCCAGCGTGGGCAAGGACCCGGCGGCAACGTACGCCGCGGACGTATTCAGCGACGCACTGAATACACCCGGCTCGACCTTTCAGAAGAATCTGGTGGACACGGGACTGTGGCAGGGCGTTGGCGTGAACTACTACACGCTGAACCAGGTTGGTCCGATCTCCATCAGCGGACAAACCACACCCGATAAGTTGCGACCCGCGCTGGCCGCACTGGAACGCGAGATTGCGCGCTTCACGGATCCGACCTACGTGACGCCGCGCGAGCTGGAAGCGGTCAAGGCGCAGCGCACAACGTCCAGTGCGTTCGGTATTGAGAAGGCATCGGAGATTGCGCATACCATCGGCTTCTGGTGGAGTGTGGCCAGTCTCAACTACTTCATGGGGTACACCGATCAGATGGCGCAACAGCGCATCACGGATCTCATGCGCTACACGACCACGTATGTCCAGGGAAAACCACGCGTGACCAGCATTCTGTTGTCTCCCGAAGCACGCAAATCGATCAAGCTTACCGAGCAGGAACTGCTGACGCCCGCGACGCGTCCCGTGGTGCGCCCGTGAAGGGCGTGCGCATGTGGTCGATCGCGCGTTTAGCGACGGTGTGGTCGATAGCCCCGTCGCTGCTGGTGGCACAGGCGACAGCGACTCGACCGGCGCCGGTTCGTGCATCGGCTGCCGTCGCGGTATCCACAGCAGAAGACTCGTTGACGACGCGATTCGAGGTGTCCGGTATTCCGGTCATATTGCGTCGTGTCGGTGCGAACAACGTGGTGGCGGCGAATCTCTACCTGCTGGGTGGCGTTCGCCAACTGACTCCCGCCACGCAGGGCATCGAAAATTTCCTGCTGGAGGCCACGGAGCACGGAACGGCGAAGTACCGACGCGATGTGCTGCGCAGCAAGATGGCGCAGCTGGGCAGCGCGATTGGTGTAAGCCCGGGTGTCGACTGGACCGCCATCGGTTTGCGTTCAACGGTCTCCAACTTCGATTCGACGTGGGCGATTCTGGCCGATCGACTGCTGGCGCCAACACTGGACGCCGCCGAGGTCGAGCTGGTGCGCGAGCAGTTCGTGACCGGGGTGCGACAGCGCAAGGACAGCCCCGATGCATTGCTGGACTATCTGGCGGACAGTATCGCATTCGCCGGACATCCGTACGCCCTTGACCCTGTGGGCACAGAAGCATCATTGACCGCGCTCACGGTCGCTGATCTCAAGACGTATCGCGCCGAGCAGCTTGTGACGTCGCGTATGCTGCTGGTCGTGGTGGGCAACGTGTCGCGCACGCGGGTGGAAAAGTTGGTGCGGGAAAGCATCGGCCGATTGCCCCGTGGCAGCTACGCGTGGTCGCTCCCTGCCGCGCTAAAGGAACAGAAGGGTGCCTATATCATTGAGAAGCGCGCGCTGCCGACCAACTATCTCCAGGGATATTTCGTAGGCCCGCCAGCGAACTCGAAAGACTATGCCGCATTGCGACTGGCCTCTGCGGTCGTGTCGGGGAGACTGTTCGCCGAAGTGCGCTCCAAACGCAACCTGTCGTACTCGGTCAACGCCCCATTCATCGAGCGCGCCCAATCGATGGGCGGATTGTACGTGACGACGACCTCGCCCGACGAAGTGCTCAGTATCATGCTGGAGCAGGTGCAGGCGATGAAGAGCAGCGAGATCACCGTCGACGGCCTCGAGCGCCTCGTGCAGCAATTCATCGTGACGTACTTCCTGGACAATGAAACGAACGCGGATCAGGCGAACATGCTGGCCCGCGCAGAGCTGTATCAGGGCGATTTCCGACGCGCCGGAAAGTTTGTGGATGAACTACGCGCGGTCACACCGGCCGACATTCGGAACGCGGCACGCACCTACATGGTGAACGTCAGATGGGCGTATGTGGGTGACCCGTCCCGCGTGACGCCAGCGCGCTTGCTGCGGTTCTAAGCGCAATACTGCTCAGTTAGGGAGTTTGGGGCGAGGAACTACAGACGGACCGCTGACTGGAGACGGGAGACACGGGACAGAGACTGCGCGCGTGTCTTTGTCATGGGTCCGGGCGCTGGCGGGAGGGACTGACGGTGCGTAGAGTAGGGGATCACCTTCTCCTCCCTCCACGGCGATCCTATGTCCTCTCCCGTCTCGCGCCGCGATTTTGTTGCTGGTTCGACTACCCTTGCCCTCGGCGCGATGATCGTGCCGCGCTCGGTGCTGGGTGGCCCCGGCTACCGCGCTCCCAGTGCCAAGCTGAACATCGCCATGGTCGGCATTGGCGGCATGGGCATGAGCAACATGTCGCAGCTGCTGTCCGAAAACATCGTGGCCATCTGCGACGTCGATTTCGCGTACGTCGAACGGTCATTGCAAAGTCGGCTCAAGCCCAGACAGGGAGAGCCCACTGCGCAGAACGTGCTGCTGGGCGAGGCGTATACGAAGGCGACGAAGTATGCGGACTTTCGCAAGATGCTCGAACAGAAAGACATCGATGCGGTGTTGATCGCCACGCCAGATCACATGCATGCGACGATCGCGCTGGCCGCGATGCAGCTGGGCAAGCACGTGTATGTGCAGAAGCCGCTGGCGTATTCGGTGCACGAAACGCGTCTCCTGGCGAAGGCCGCTGCGGCCAATCCAAATTTGGCCACGCAGATGGGAAACCAAGGCCATTCAATGGAGGGCTCGCACCGCATCAGCGAGATCATCAACTCGGGTCTTCTGGGCAAGATTCATCAGGTGCACGTGTGGACCGATCGCCCGGTCCGCTATTGGGCGCAGGGCATTCCGCGTCCGCGCGCCGCCAGTGCAACGGCGCCGACCGCACCAGCCGCGCCGCCCAATACGCGACCGCAGTGGAACATGGGCACCGTCGACAACGCGGTCCGTGCGGCGATGGCGGCCAACGATCAGTCGCCGCCTCCCGGCATGGATTGGGAGTTGTTCCTCGGCGCTGCACCGGACGTTCCGTACCATCCGTCGTACCATCCATTCGCATGGCGTGGCTGGATCGACTTTGGTGTTGGCGCCATCGGCGACATGGGCGCGCATCTCATCGATCAGCCGTTCACGTCGCTGGGCCTCACATGGCCCACGAGCATCGAAGCTTCGTCGAGCCCGTGGGGCGGCGGCGCCGCGTCACCGGCCACGTATCCGATGGCCACGCTGGTGCACTACGACTACCCCGCGGTGGGCAAGCGCGGGCCAGTGAGGCTTTCGTGGTACGATGGTGGTCTCATGCCGCCGCGGCCGGCACTGCTTCCCGACGATGCGCCAATGGCCAACCCAGGCAGTGACGGCGGCGGCGGTGTGTTCATCGGCGAGAAGGGCATCATGTTCTACGAGACGTACGGCAACAAACCGCGCATCTATCCAGAGGCGCTGGCGCAGAAGGCGGCGAAGTTGCCGATCACCCTTCCGCGCATTGTTGGATCACACGAAATGAACTGGGTCGCCGCCGCCAAGGGTGAGGCCAAGGCCAGTTCGCCGTTCTCGCAGGCCGCGCCGCTCACAGAGACCATGTTGCTGGGTATCGCCGCCTTGCGCGCCGGTCAGGGACGCAGAGTGCACTATGATGGCCCCGCGATGAACATCACCAACATTCCCGAGGCGAACAAATTCCTGACGAGAGAATATCGGAAGGGATGGGAGTTGTGATGCGCGCGCGTCGACTGGCACTCGTGATACTCGCGAGTGCCAGCACGGCGTGTCTGGCCGCGCCGGTACTGGCACAGACGTCATCGACGTCGCCGTATGCGGTGACGGCACCGGCGCCTGACGGGTTCGATCGTGCACTTGCCCAGCGCGTTGCCCTTGGACACCTCACGCGACTGATCGCGCTGAATACACAGAATCCGCCAGGCAATGAGCTGTTGACCGCGCGCTATTTCGACTCGGTCTTCGCCACGATTCCCGGCGTCGAACGTCACGTCCTCGAGTCCGGCAATGGTCGCGCGAACTTCATCGCCAGATTGCGCGCGACGAAGCCCACGCAGCGCCCCGTGCTGATCATGGGACACATGGACGTGGTGAACGTGGACAGCACCAAGTGGACCACGCCGGCCTTCACGGCGACGATTCGAGGTACCGGCGACACGGAGTATCTGTATGGACGCGGTGCGATTGACGACAAGGGCATGTTGGCCACCGCCACCGCGGCATTGCAGCAGTTGGCGCTTCAGCGCGACCGTCTCGATCGCGACATCATCTTCATGGCCACGGCGGCAGAAGAAGGTGGACCATCAGTCGGCGTCGATCTGGTGCTGGAAAAGCACTTCGATTTGATCCGGGACGCGGAATTTGCGTTGAATGAAGGCGGACGCGTTCGCGTGGCCAATGGTCGCGTGATGTCGGTGAACATTCAGACCACGGAAAAGCTGTCGTACAACATCGTGGCGACAGCGCGCGGCACCAGCGGTCATGCGTCTGTGCCATTACCAGACAACGCGCTTGCCGCGCTGGCGCGCGCGGTCGGGCGCGTCCATGCCTGGAAGGCGCCGGTCAAGCTGAACGACATCACGCGGATCTACTTTGACCGACTCAGTCGCATTGAGAAGCAGCCCGCGATGAAAGCGGCGATGGTTGCGATTTCGCGACCGGGAGCTTCTCAACTCCAGATCGACCGCGCTGCCGCCGTCCTGTCACGAGAACCGTTGCACAACGCCATTGTGCGCACGGGTCAGTCGCTGACACTCATGAGCGGTGGCATTCGCAACAACGTCATTCCTTCCGAAGGTACGGCCACGTTCAACACGCGCGTGCTTCCCAACGACGATGTCACCGCAATCGTTGCCGCATTCAACCGCGTCGGCGGCGAAAAGCAGGTGACGTTTGCGTTGAGTGGCTCACCGCGTGTGGCACCGCCCGTCTCGCCGGTCTCGACGGCGTTGTACCGGGCCATGGATGCATCGGCGTTGGCTATGGTGCCGACCACGACCGTGATCCCCTTCATGTCCACTGGTGGTACCGACGGCGCGGCGTTGCGGGAGAAAGGCATTCCCACCTACGGCATTCTGCCGATGCCATTGCCCATGGAAGACGAACTGCGCATGCACGGCGATAACGAGCGCGTGCCCGTGCCGGCATTGGGATGGGCCGCCGAGTTCCTCTATCGCACGCTGCAGCGTGTCACCGCACCGATTGCCACTCCGCAGGGCGCTACTCCGCGCTGAGTTTCTTCTCGAGTCTCGCCAGTCGCGCTTCAAGTGCGGCGAGGTGCGCATCGGATGCAGGGGTCGCAGCGACCACCAGTGGTTTCATGGGAGCGGTCACGCTGATGGACTTCGGTGATACCGATCGGAAGAACCAGCGACCGGGCCTGCCAAGCCACAGTGCGCGAAAGACCCGCTCGAACAGCGGAGCGCGCAGCGGACTGCGCATCAGCAGCACCATGCCGAGGCCGAAGCAAATCAGCCCTGAGAACAGCATGGTGACGGCCGGGATGGGCGTGTGATAGTTGCCCGGCTCACCGGTGCGAAGGCCAAACGCCGTGCGGACAAGCAAGACCGCCACCACGACCATGAACACACCTGTGCGAGCCGTACGTTTGCGTCTCCGCACGACGTCGGCGTCAAGCCGAAGCTGCGCCCGCCGTGCCTCACGTTCGTCCACGGTCTGCCGAAGTCCTCGTATCAGTGCGTCGGCGGAGAACCCTTGATTCAGCAGACGGCGGACTTCCGCGCGCGTCTGCAGGATTCGACCGACGAGCACTGAACACATCACCACGACGGGTATCAACCGGTCGAACAGACCGACGTCGGTGGCTCTCGTGGCGAGCAGCAGGATCGCGACAAAGAATACGAAGGCGACAATCGTGCCGAGTGTCTCCGCTTCCTGCGCGAACAGTCGGATGGCCAGCGGGACCTCGGGCGCCGCGGCCTGCGCGGCATCGAGCGCCTCGATCAGCGCGCCGGCGTTGACAAAGCGCTCGTCCCGCGACTTCGCCAAACACCGATCGACCGCCTCCGCCAACGCCGGCGGCAAGTCACTGCGCACTGAGCCAA
>JBEBIR010000527.1:0-3133 GCA_040080315.1 Gemmatimonas sp. | reverse complement strand
GGTGGTGGAGGTGGTGGTGGCGGATTCGGCGGGCGCGGGGGCGGTGGTGGCACGCAGGGACCGCACGTGCTGCCCGGTACCTACTCCGTGGCCCTGGTCGCCGATGGCAAGGTGGTGGACACCAAGCCGCTCACCATTGTGATGGACCCGCAGGTGCAGATGACCACATTGGCGCGCGCACAGTACAACACGTTGCTGATGGACTTGCACGGCATTCAGAAACGCGGCGCCGATGTGACGGCGCAGCTGACGGCGTTGTATACCGAGATGCAAAAGATGGTGCCGAAGGTGGATTCAAGCAGCGCAACACCGGCCGTGAAAGCGCAGTTCGCCGCGTTCCGCAAAGAGTTCGACGTGCTGCGTCCGAAATTCGGCATTGGCATTCCGGCGGTAACGTTTGCGCCTGGCGGTGGCGGTGGTGGTCGCGGAGGCGCTGCCGGACCTGAGGCCAGCGCGAATGTGATGGCGCGCGTGGGTACGGTGAAGGGTGCGATCATGGGCGCGTGGGAAACTCCCAGCGCGTCGCTTTTGAAGCAGGTCACCGAAGTGAAAGCCGCATTGCCACCGGCTATTGCCGCGGCCAACGCGTTCATGGTGAAGGCGCGCGCGATGAGCACGACGCTGGCGCCGTTCGGGCTGACGTTGACCGTGGCGAAGTAGAACATTTCCCCTCACGAGAATCCCATGCTCCGCCTGCTTTCGCGCGCAGTCATAGTCGCAAGTTGCGTCGTTCCGTCCACGCTGGTGGCGCAACCCGCCGGTCGTATGAATCCGATCATCGCCCTTCAGGAAAAGGGGTTGCCGATTTTCGGTATTGCGCACTCGCCGATCGTCGTACGAACGGGTGGTGGGCGAGGGCGGGGAGGAGCGCCCCCTGCGGCGGACGCGCCGCCGCCACCACCACCGGCGCCGATCGTGCTGGCTGACGTCGCCAAGGAAACGGTCGACTACAAACGCGCCGACTATCTGTTCACGTCCGGCACGTCAGACACATTCCTGCGTTATCTGGAGGAAATCACCAAGGCGGGCGGATCGATGCGCACGCATCCGTTCACCGCAAAGATCGGCATCTGGCACAGCAATCCGACGAACGTGACCACTGCGATCATTCGCCAGCTCAATGCGGGGCACGTTGGCGTGTCGATGGAGGCAGTCGAGTCGGCGCAGGAGGTGCGCGACGTGATCAAGGCGATGCGCTTTGCGTCGGCAGGTGGCACGCGTCCGGATACCGGACTGGCGAATGCCGCTGCGTATTGGGGGCTCACCGCTGAGCAATACAAGCGAAAGGCTGATGTGTGGCCCATCAACAAGCAGGGCGAACTGCTGGTCACGGTGATTGTCGAGAGCAAGGAAGGACTGGCTCATGTGCGGGAGATCGCCGCCGAGCCAGGTGTGGGTCAGATCTTTGCCGGATACGGAACGTTGGGCCAGGTATTTCGCGATGACCCGGCTGGTCGCGAGGCCGCAGCCCAGCAGATTCTTGCGGCGTGCAAGGAATTCAAGATTCCCTGCGGATTCCCCACCAACACTCCGGCAGAGATGGAGCAACGGACGAAGGAAGGGTGGTCGGTGCACATCATGCAGCGACGCAACGAGGATGGGTTTGGCGCGGTGGAGACCGGGAGAAAGCTTTCGGGGCGCAAGTAGCGCGAACGAACAAGACGCTACAGGCGCTTCGCGATTTGATCCGCGCGGCGGAGCGCCTGGGCGTAGCGTTTCTCACTCTTCTTGCTTTTCTCTTTGCGCGACACGTCAACGCCCGCCATCAAGGCCAAGCCGCTGATGCGGATCAGTGGCGCGTCGGGGTTGTCGAGACTCGCCGAGCTTGATTTGACACTGAAGCCGCCCATCACGGCCATGCCGACCACTTCAACGCGCACGCCGTCCGGAACGAGGATTTCGACGCCGCCCCACATGGTGAACACCTCGATCTCGCTCACACCGGACGCGATCCGCGCCTCGCGCAGGTCCAGTTGCACGCCACCCATGACGGCGACCGCCTTGAAGTGTCGAGGCAGAACCCAGCCAGCACCACGTTCAAAGCCGCCCATAATGGCTACGCCGACGCCGCGCTCTGGCACGGCAAAGTCGTGGGCCAGGCCCGCTCCCGACATGGCCTGCTCCAACGATCCACCAGACACACTCGGGTCAACCAGCAACTGCGCAAGCTGCGGCGTCGTGGTGGCCTGATAAACCATCGTCAGGCGCGCCTCCAGATCCTCGAGCGACAACCGGTTGGCCGCGAACGCCTCGGACAGCAACTGTACCACATAGGCGCGCTCCCGATCACCGACTACCGTGGGCGGCAGGGGCGACGGCGCCTGGGTTCGTGCATCGTAGCGCGGTGCGGTCACAGAATGACCTCGTCGGAAATGATGCTCACTTCTTGATCTTGTCCCGCGTTGGACTGTCATCCTCGTTCCACGGGAACGGGGCTCCCTTCACCTGACGCGGGTACACCTCGTTCAGGTTCGTCGCATCGTACAGTCGTCCATTCTTCATGACGAACTTGATGGCCGACGTGTGCTGCAGATTGTCCAGCGGGTTCCGGTCGAACACCACCAAGTCGGCCAGCTTGCCGGTTTCGATTGAACCCAGATCCTTGCTGAGTCCGAGCGCCTTCGCGCCGTGAATGGTAGCCACTTTCAACGCGTCGAACGTGGTCATGCCATCACCCATGCCGATGTTCCACATCTCCCAGTGGAACCCGATGCCCTGTTGTTGGCCGTGCGAACCGACACCGGCCAAACCACCGGCGTCAATGAGCTTCTTGATATCGCCGCCTGCGGCCTTCATGGGATACTGATTGTCCATGAACCAGCCAGCCTGACCCATGGTGGTCACCGCGCCCGCCGAGCCACCGCGACGGAAGATCTTGCCTTCCAGATCACTCCATGGTGTAAACAGCTGCAGCTTCGCGTCGTGCAGCAAGTCCGACTTCTCGTACCAGTAGTTCTCGGCCCAAGGAGCGCCGTACGCCACAATGATTGTTGGCGTGTATGCAATTCCCGATTCGGCCAGCAACTTGATGACATCAGATTGCAACGGATACGTGGGGATCGTGTGCTCATGACCGCTGTATCCGTCGATGGCTTCGGTCATGTTCATCTTGATGTCCAGTCCACCTTCCGTG
>JBEBIR010000526.1:0-3135 GCA_040080315.1 Gemmatimonas sp. | reverse complement strand
GCCGCAGGCCTTGGTGGCGATGGTGGTCATCGTAGGCGGGGTGGCTATGGTCAGCCTGGGCGGACAATTCGGGGCCAAGCGCGTCCGCTAAGCGTTGGCGGCGTATCGGTTTGACACGGTTTCGCTACTGCGAATCCTCAAGCCTGTGGCCTGCGTAGGGTGCACGGCAGTCTTCACCCCCTTCGGAGAATCCGTCTCAATGCGCACCCACATCAAGATCGTCGCGATCGTCAATCTCCTCTTCAGCGCGGTGGGGTGTCTGGCGGCCGCGAGCGTGCTCTTCAGCGGAGTCTTCGGTTCGATCTTCTCAGGCAGTCTTGTCGGCGCCGTCGTAGGTTCGGTGGCCAGCGTCGTCATGGCGATCATTCTCGGCGCCCTCAGCCTTTTCGGGTTGCTTGCCGGCTTCGGCCTGCTGAATCACCAGCCTTGGGCACGCAACGTGATCATTGTGGTGTCCGCGTTCCGCCTGTTCCGCTGGCCGATGGGCACACTCTTCGGAGGCTACTCGCTTTGGGTGCTCTTCCATGACGAGACCCGGTCGATCTTCAATTCGCAGAGTGTGTAGCCGGAGCGACGTCTCCCTTCTTCATTCTCCCGTCTCCCTTCTCCTGCGTGGCGTCCTGTACATTTCGGGCTGACGAAATGCGGTAGGACCTCTCCATGACAGGACGATGAGCGGAAAAGGCGACAAGAAGCGACGCCGGGCCCTCGATGCGTACGGCCGGTTGCAGCGAGCAGCGGGTCTGGCGTCGGCGCGAGTGGAAGGGGCCGTGCACCCGTTCGGACTGTCGGCCTCACAGTTTGGCGTGCTCGACACGATCGCGGCGCGCGGTGCGGTCCACCAGCAGGAACTGGCGGAAGCGCTTGGGCGGAGCAAGGCGCAAATGACCGCGATTATCGACGCGCTGGAGTCACGTGAGTTGGTACGTCGCGAGCGACATGCCACCGATCGCCGCTTCATCACGGTGCACCTCACCAGTTCGGGCACGTCGGTTCTTGAGGAGGCCACGCCGGCGCGTACGGCGGCCATTGTCGACCTCATGAGCGAGCTCACCGGGGAACAGCGCGCCCGACTGGCGCGACTCTGTCGTCGACTGCTGCGAACGCTCGATCCGGATGAAGCGGAGCGCGAGACGGAATCTGGTGCCGACACGGGCAACGATGACGTCGACGCGACCGACGCCGCAGAAACCGATGATGCGGTGCTCGACCAACACCACCTTCCCACCTGATCACCACAGACATGGCTGGTCGTCACTTTCTCCAGATCCCCGGTCCCACGCCCATACCCGATCGTTTGCTGCGCGCCATGCATCGCGCGAGCGAGGATCATCGGTCATCGGCGTTTCCCGCGCTGACGCAATCCATCCTGTCGCGCCTGCCACGCGTGGTGAATCAGACCAAGGGTGAACACTTCGTGTTTCCCTCGACGGGAACGGGAATGTGGGAAGCGTCACTGGTCAACACATTGGAGCCCGGCGCCCGATTGCTGGCGGTTCGGATCGGCCAGTTTTCACACCTGTTCATTCAGGCCGCTCGCGCGCTCGGTTACACCGTTGACGTCCTCGAAGTACCGTGGGGCGAAGCGACACCGCCCGATCTCATCGAGGCCGCGCTGGTCGCGGATGTCGCGCACGAGTATCAGGGCGTGCTGGTGGTACATAACGAAACGGCGACTGGCGTGACAAGCGATATTGCCGCCGTGCGCGATGCCATAGATCGCGCCAAACATCCCGCATTGCTGTATGTCGATGGCGTGAGTTCGATTGGCAGCCTCGACTTCCAGTTCGATGCGTGGGGCGTGGATTGTTCAATCGCCGGTTCCCAGAAGGGCTTCATGTTGCCCGCCGGTCTTGGCATTCTGGGTATGAGCGAGAAAGCGCTGGCTCGGGTCGCGACCGTGCGCACGCCGCGATCGTATTTCGATTTGCGGCCCATGCGCGACCAGAATTCCCGCGGATACTTCCCGTACACGCCAGCCTTGTCACTGCTGTTCGGGCTCGACGAAGCACTGACCATGCTGCTCGATGAGGGTATGGACGAAGTGGCGGCGCGTCATCGGCGCATGGCGATTGGCGTGCGCGCGGCGGTGAAGGAATGGGGTCTTGGGGAATGCGCGAAGCGTCCCGAGATCGCATCCAATACCCTGACCGCGGTGATGATGCCCGATGGCCACGATGCGGTGCGTGTGATCGACATTGCCTTCAAGCGTTACGACGTGTCACTTGGCGCGGGACTCGGCGAGCTGGCGGGCAAGGTGTTTCGAATCGGCCATCTTGGTGACATGAATTCGCTCACGTTGGCGGGTGCCATGAGCGGCGTTGAGATGGCGCTCGCTGATGCCGGTGTCCCCATCACGCTGGGCGCAGGCATCGGCGCAGCATTGTCCACGTGGCGCCTGCCGGCGTGAGCGGCGTTTCCGCGCCGACCGTCGTCGTCACGCGCAAGCTGCCGGCATCGGTCGAGGACGCGATCGCCTCGCGGTACGATGCGCGTTTCAATCGCACTGATGTCTCACTCACTACCGAGCAGATGGCAGAAGTGCTGCTATCCACCGACATCGTGTTGTGCACGGTGACGGACCAGTTGCGCGCTGAGTTATTTGACCGCTCGGTGAAGACACGACTGCTGGCCAATTTTGGTGTGGGGGTCAATCACATCGATCGCGACGCCGCGCGGCGCGCGGGGCTGCAGATCAGCAACACACCCGATGTGCTGACCGATGACACGGCCGACATCGCGCTGGCGTTGATCCTCATGGTCATGCGGCGGCTCGGTGAGGGTGAGCGTCATCTGCGCAGCGGGGCGTGGTCCGGATGGCGGCCGACGCACCTGATGGGTCGGAGCCCGCATGGCAAGACGCTCGGTATCATCGGCTATGGACGCATCGGTCGTGCGCTCGCGCGACAGGCCTCGGCGGCGCTGGACATGCACGTGATCTGGTACTCGCCGCGTGAGCCGCGCATTGACGATCCGGCCACGGCGGGTCCGCCGAACGCCGAGCGTGTGGAGTCGGTAGACGCGCTGCTGACGCGTGCCGACGTGGTGTCGTTGCATTGTCCGGCGACGCCCGAGACGCGCCATCTGATGAATGCGGAGCGGTTGGCGCTCATGGGGCCGACGTCGTACCTGATC
>JBEBIR010000525.1:0-3159 GCA_040080315.1 Gemmatimonas sp. | reverse complement strand
GACAGGCAGACCTGGCGCGGGTGCGGCAGATTCGCCAGCGGCTGGGCCCCGCGGTCACCCTCTCGCTCGACGCCAACATGGCGTGGAGCCTCGACGTCCCGACATCAACCGCAGCGACGCGCGATGCACCGTGGAGGCAGTCGCCCCGGGCGGCGCGGTACGCATCGGCCTCGGCTACGTGCGCGCCGTGGGACCGGTGGATACCGTGAGCCGCGCCTACAAGGCGCACGTGGAGACCACCGCAGGCCTGCCAACGTCGTCGCCCGATCTCGATGCCAGGTGGTGAGGGCCCACTCTTTTGACCGTCGACGTCCAGCAGATCGATCTGGCGACGCTGGGCCGAAGCGGCCCGGAACTGCCGCGCAAGGCGGCGCGTGTGCTGCTCCGTCTTGGTGGCATACCCATTGGACAGGTACACCTTCCCCCGAGCGCGCGTGAACCGCATCGCGGTATTCTCGCGGGTACGATCACGTCAGCGCACGCCGAGCGGGCGCTTCGGATGGCGATGGCACGGTGGATCACCCGTGCACCAGATCTCGACGGATTCCAACTGGACGACGCGCTCGACGGGGTGTGCGAGGATGCCATCTCGCAGACGCGCCCTCCGTTCAACGCGACCGATCCCACCATAACCGTGGCCATCTGCTCGCGCGACCGGCCCGTGCCTTTGACGCGCGCGATAGAAGCCCTCCTGCCGCACCTCGGCATCCGCGACGAATTGCTGGTGGTGCTGAACGCGCCGTCGGACAGTGCATGGGCGATTGACGCGCGCCGCTTTCCGTCGGTGCGAGTGGTACACGAACTGCGACCGGGCCTCGGTTGGGCGCGAAACCGCGCATTGCACGAGTTTCGCTCGGAGATCCTGCTGTTCACCGATGACGATTGCGTGCCCGATGCGCGGTGGGTTGACGCGCATCGCGCACTGTTTGCACGAAATCCCGACGTCGACGTGGCCACCGGATTGGTAGAGCCGTTGTCCCTGTCGACGCCGGCCCAGCAGCTGTTTGAGGACTATGGCGGGTTTCCTCGCAACTACGATCGGCGCTGGATTTCGGCCCCGCGGCGGCCCGCGGTGGCGGACATCATCGGCAACGTTGGCGAGTTCGGCGCAGGAGCCAATCTGGCGATTCGACGTCAGCTGATCGAACGGATCGGACCGTTTGATGCGGCGCTCGGCCCCGGCACCGAATCAGGTGCCGGCGACGACGTGGAGTTTCTCTTCCGCGCGCTGAAGCTGGGCAGCTTGCTTGCGATCGAACCTCGCGCCGCGGTCCAACACGAGCATCGGCGTGATATCGCTGAACTCGAGGCCCAGATCGAAGGCTGGAGTCGAGGATTCTCCTGCGCCAGTGCGCGATCAGGTCTGGCGTTTCCCGAAGAGCGCACGGCGCTCACGGTCCTGCGAGCCCGCATCGCCTTCCTGCATCATGCGAGACGGGCTGTCCTGCACCCGCGGTTCCGTCGGCTCGCGCTGGCCGAACTGCGCGGAATGCGGGCCGCGGCGAAGCACTATGCGAGGGCACGGGAAACCGCGCGGGATCTCGCCGGTCGCGAATCGTCACCCGCGAGTGATGCGCCTCCGGTACGCTCACACGCGCCGAGTCGAAACGACGCGACCGCGCGCGCCGTGGTGGCAATCGACGACCTGCGCGGTCCGTTGCGACTGGGCAGAGACACGGCGTTCGCGGCGTGCGACATCCGGATCCGTGGTCAGTCACACGTGCTCACCGTGCCGGTAGTCAACGGTACAGTTGGTGCCGATCGACTGCAGGACGCGGTGATCCCGGCGCTCGGGCACGCGATCATTGGGCGCGAGTGGCGGGAGGCCATCCAGCACACGCACGACTACTTGCGCCGTCTGGCTGCCCGGCGAAACTCATGAGCGCGCCGACGCTACCACTTTCACCGACCGCCGTCGCAAATTGTTCGAGCGCGGGGATGTCGGGCTTCGGGATTCAATCAGACGGGGACGCATGAGTATCCTGAGTCAGTGGTTTCGTCAGCGAGCGCCCATCCCAGCACCACGTGCACCGGCGCCGCGGCTGCATGCCGGTGAGAGTGACAACTGGGGACTCGAAGCGAACGCGTTACAGTATCTCGATGGCCTGGTGACCCGGCAGTCGGTCACGGCGGAAACCGGCGCAGGCATGTCGACGATACTATTTGCCGAGAAGGGCTGCGAGCACTATGCGATCACGCCCTCCGAGCAGGAAGTTTCGGCGATCAAGGAGCAGTGCCGCCAGCGTGGTATCGATGACGCCAACGTGCGCTATTGTCTCGGATTTTCTCAGGACATTCTGCCCCAACTGCGTCTGCCGGAGTTGGACCTTGTCATCATCGACGGCGGCCACGGGTTTCCCATTCCGTTTGTCGACTGGTGCTATCTGGCGCCGCGTCTCAAGATCGGCGGAATTCTGCTGATTGACGATATCTGGCTCTGGACCGGGACCGTTCTCGCGGACTTCCTTCGCGCCGAATGGCAGTGGGAGCTGGTGCAGACGTTCGACAAGGCGGTGGCGTTTCGGAAGAAGCAGGCCGCAGTCATCACCGACTGGGGCGCGCAACCATTTGTCATGGCGCGCTCCAACGTGCCCACCGATTGGAAATGGACGTGCAACGCGCTGCACGGACACATTGCCGGGCTCGACGCGGCACTCGCGCTGACCGAACGGCAAGGTGATGCGAATGCCGAGACCATCGAAACACTGCAGTGGGTGGAACGTGAGCTGCTGGACGGCGTGCGACGCATTGAAGGGATCTGCGCGCGGAAGATCGCCAGCGATGGACCGTGAGCGAGGCGTCGATCGACCTGATGCCCGATCCGCTCGGACTCGCATTGCGTGAATACCTGACGGAGAGCGTCAGTGCGGAGCTGCAATTGGTCATCCCGTCAAGCCGTGCGTGGCCGCAGGATATTGCCCTCTACTTTCCGCGTGCGCCGCAGAATGACATTGAACGAGCGGTGCTGTCCCGCGTCCGTGGACGAGTACTCGACATCGGCGCCGGAGCAGGTCGCGCCAGTCTGCTCCTGCAGGATGGTGGACTGGAGGTTCTGGCCATTGACGTTTCGCCCGGTGCGGTTGCCGTGATGCAGGAGCGCGGAGTTCGTCACGCCGCCTGCATCGACTGGGAGTCTCAGTTGCGAAAAGGCGCTGAATC
>JBEBIR010000524.1:0-3161 GCA_040080315.1 Gemmatimonas sp. | reverse complement strand
TGCATTTGCAGTGTGGCCAGATTATCGAGTGCACGCGCCATGAAGCCGGCATGCTGTACCGCGACGCCTGCTTCGGTGCGCGCCATGGCCAGTAATCCCGCCTTGCCCGGTGTGTCGAGGTAATTCGCCGCGACGTAACCGATGGCGACGCCAACCAGTCCCGCCGGCAGCGCAATGGCTGGTGCACTCGCACCCGCGACCACCGTCCCGGGCAGCGCCTGTCCGGTAAGTCGGGCAACGATAGAGTCGAACTGAAAGCGCATGCCGGTATTCGTACTCACCAGATAACGCCGACGCTCGAACTCCTCGACGCTCATACCCTGCTTGGTGAGTGCGGCGGCCACCAGCGCGAGTCGCTTGGCCTGCATTTCCGCCTGCGCCTGCGGCGTCTTGTTGCGCACCTGCGCCAACTGCGCGCCGCTTGAATCCAGCACCACCGCAATGGCCACTTGCGCCTCGGCCAACACGCGTAGTTCGGCGAGCGACAGGCGCGGTGCCGCGGCGGGCGTGGCGGGCGGCGATGGTGGTTGCTGCGCGGCCAGCGGCTTGACCAGTTGCACGGTCAAGAATGCAGCGACGGCAAAGCGGGCGAGAGAAGCCATGACAGGACACGGGAGGGAGTGAACAACATCTTTCTACTGTCAGTACGTCGCACCCTGCCCAAAACGCTGCGTGCGACTGTCCAGAATCTGCCGTACAGTCGTGCCTCCGCCGCCGGAATGCAAATCCCATGTGGACGCGCCGGCCGCTCTGGCGCCCGACGCGCCGCGACCGCAATGTCTACTGGATACACTCCGCACCGATCACCAAACCTTTGGAGAACCGCTGATGACGTCCCGCCTCTCGATTCGCCCGCTGCCTTCGTGGAGGACTGTGGGCGCCGGTCTCGCGCTGGCCTTTGCTGTTTCACCGCTCGGTGCACAGGGTGCGCCGCCGGCTGCGGCAGGCCGCAACATGGGTGGGGGCAACTGCACCAACAGTCCGTACAACTGCGCGGACGCGGTGAATCCGATTCCGGCGCCGAATACCGTGTGGCTGGAAGAGATGACATGGATGGATGTGCGCGACGCCATGAAGGCCGGCAAGACCACGGTGATCATTTCGACGGGTGGCATCGAACCGAACGGCCCGTGGATTGCGCTGGGCAAGCACAACTACGTGCTCCATCAGAACTGCGAAGCGATTGCGCGCAAGATGGGCAATGCGCTATGCGCGCCCATCGTAAAGTTCGTCCCTGAAGGCAACGTGGAACCGCCGAGCAGTCACATGACGTCGCCCGGTACGCTGAGCATGCGTCAGAGCACGTTCAATGCGATACTCACCGACCTGGTGATGAGCCTCAAGGCCCATGGTTTCAAGCAGATGTTCTTGATTGGCGACAGTGGTGGCAACCAGAGCGGTCAGCGCTTCGTTGCCGACTCGCTGAACAAGTTGTGGAGTGGTGCGCCGCTGGTCGCGCACATCCAGGAGTATTACGACTACGCGGGTGTGGCGGAATACATGAAGGACAAGGGTCTTGTGGAAGGCGCGTCTGACGGACTCCACGACGATCCGGTTATTGCGCTCAACATTTTCGCGGACGACCCGAAGGCCATCCGACTGGACGAGCGCATCAAGGCGGGCAAGGCGTCCATTAACGGTGTCTCGCTGGCGGACAAGAAAAAGAACGCGGCGCTGGCCAAGCAGATCATTGAGTTCCGCGCCACCACGACCATCGACGCGATCAACAAGGCGATCTCGAACAAGGGCACGCTGCCGGCCCCGCCGCGCGCGGGTCGAGGCGGCCGGGGCGGCTGATGGGCTCCGTGATGCGGTTGGCGAGCTGCGCCACCCTGTTGACCATGCCATTCATGGTGGCGCGCGGACAAGCGACGGACTTGACATCGATCGCCGACCGCGTCTTTGCGGTGTGGAACAACACGCATGGACCGGGTTGCGCGGTGGGTATCGCCCGTGGTGGTCGCACGCTGCTCACGCGCGGCTATGGCATGGCCGATCTGGCGAGTGAACGTCCTATCACGCCGAGTACGATTCTCGAATCGGGATCGGTGGCGAAACAGTTCACCGCGACGGCGGTGCTCCTGCTGATGCAGGATGGCAAGTTGTCGTTGGAGGACGACGCGCGGAAATTCCTGCCCGAGTTGCCGACATACGGACGCACGATCACCGTGCGACACCTGCTGACGCACACAAGCGGTTTGCGCGAGTGGAGCAATCTGGTGGACTGGCAGGGATGGCCGCGCGGTACGCGAGCGCACACGCAGACCGACGTGTTCGATCTGATCACGCATCAGCAGTCGCTCAACTATCCCGTCGGCGACTACTACTCGTATACCAACTCCGGCTTCCTGTTGCTGCGCACGATTGTGGAGCGCGTGAGTGGCCTGTCGTTCGCGCGCTTCACGGCCGAGCGGATATTCACGCCACTGGGCATGACGCATACGCAATGGCGTGATGATTTCACGAAGCTGGTGCCGGGGCTTGCGCAGGCGTATGCGCGACGTCCCGACGGGTGGCATGTGGATATGCCGTTCGACAACATCATCGGTGCCGGTGGCCTGCTGACGACCGTGGGCGACTGGCTGCTCTGGAACGACGCGCTGACGAAGAAGTCACTGGGCGCGGCGGTGGGTGATTCGATCACGCGACAGATGAAGCTGACCAGCGGACTCGAGATTCAATACGCGCTGGGATTGGTGGCCTCGCGCTATCGCGGACTGCGCGAGATTTCGCATTCCGGATCAACGGCGGGGTATAGCACCTACCTTGTGCGCTATCCCGAGCAGGACAATCTGTCCATCGCGGTGATGTGTAACGTGGCGGGAGCAGCGGCGACGGCATATGCGCACGCACTGGTGGACGCGATGGTGCCGGGGTTGCCGCGTGTCGCCGTCGCGGACACGGTGTCTGCGGATGCCGGCGCGGCTGCGCGGCTGCGCGGCATCTATCGCGACACGCGCACGAACACGACGATCCGTCTGGATACGGTGCGCGGGCAGTTGCAGCGCGTTGGCGGTGCGGTGCTCCGGCCGGTTCGTGACGGTGGATATATGATGGGCGCTTCTCGTGTGCGATTCACGATGGGCGCTGACGGCCGCCCGACGAACATGCGTCAGCCCACGGCCGATGGTGACACGGTGGTATTCGCCTACGCCGCAGAG
>JBEBIR010000523.1:0-3171 GCA_040080315.1 Gemmatimonas sp. | reverse complement strand
ATCTTGGCGGGCAGGGGCGTGGTATTGGAAATCTCGAGCGTGACGTACCCTTCCCACTCGGGTTCGAACGGCGTGACGTTCGTAATGATGCCACAGCGCGCGTAGGTGCTCTTGCCAACGGTCAGCGTGAGCACGTTGCGTGGAATTCGGAAGTACTCGACGCTGCGCGACAAGGCAAACGAGTTGGGAGGGACGATGCACACGTCGCCCTCGAACTCCACCAAACTCTTCGGATCGAACGCCTTCGGATCCACAATTGAGCTGAGCACGTTGGTGAAGATCTTGAACTCCCGGGCAACACGCATGTCGTACCCGTACGAGCTGACGCCGTAGGAGATGACCCCCTCGCGCACCTGACGGTCCTCAAACGGTTCGATCATGCCATGTTCGCGCGCCATGCGCGTGATCCAGCGGTCGGAGCAGAGCCCCATCGGGATAGCGGATGAAGGGTGGAAGGACGACTCGCGCGAATCTTATCGGAGCGGGACGCAAAGTGCCACGCGCCGTGGAATCGCGCTGCCTGTGGCGCGGAAGACGAGGGGAAGCGGGCCGCATTGAGTGGCGGCGGTCCAGTCGCTACCTTGTTTCGCATGACTTTGTGAACTTTTTCACGAAGTCCAAATTCCACGCCCAGCGTCCCCCATCGTCTCGACGATGTTGCGCAACTACTTGCCGGTGCTCCTGCTGCTCGGATTCGTGATCGTCAACGCGGTGCTCATTCTGGGCATCGCGCATTTGACCATTCCCGCGCAACCGACAGCCGTCAAGTCACAGCCGTATGAATCGGGAATCGCACCGCTGGGCGATGCCCGCGATCGGTTCTCGGTCAAGTTTTACGTCGTCGCGATGCTGTTCATCGTCTTCGATATCGAGACGGTCTTCATGATTCCGTGGGGCGTGCACTTCCGGCAGCTGTCGTGCACCGTGCCCCTGGTGGCCAACGCCTGCCCCGTGGGGCATCTGTCATTTTTCGGACTGGGTGAGATGTTGGTGTTCGCACTCATCCTCGTCGTCGGCTTCGTCTACGTCTGGAAGAAGGGTGCGCTCTCGTGGGACTGATGCCGAGCGCGCCCACCACCACCACCTCGGTCGATCCCCATTCGCAAGACGGATGGGTCACCTCGCGTCTGGACTTTCTCGTCAATTGGGCGCGCGCGGGCTCGCTCTGGCCCATGCCATTCGGCACCGCGTGCTGCGCCATCGAGTTCATGTCCACCGCCGCCAGTCGCTACGACCTGTCGCGATTCGGGATGGAGCGACTGAGCTACTCACCGCGACAGGCCGACGTCCTGATTTGTGCGGGACGGGTGCCACTCAAGCTGGCACCCGTGATCCGGCGCATCTATCAGCAGATGCCGCAACCCAAATGGGTCATTTCGATGGGCGCCTGCGCGTCCACCGGCGGCATGTTCGACAATTACGCCGTGGTGCAGGGGATCGACACGATCATCCCGGTTGACGTCTACGTTCCCGGGTGCCCGCCGCGGCCGGAGGCGCTGATGCATGCCATCATCATGCTGCAGCAAAAGGTCAGGACCGACCGACTCCGCGATCGCGAGCGGCATGTGGAGATCGATCCCGATCCGTCGAGCATGTTGTACATCCCGCCGTCGCGTATCGACGAACTGTCGGAGTCGTTCGGCAACTCGGTGAATCAGACGCGGTCGGCGACGTGACAGGCCCGGCTCCAGCGATGATGTCTCCGCTCTCCGTCATGAGCGACGACCACGGCACGCCGATCTCGCCGCGCGCGATTCCCCATCGCGGTGACGCGTGCAACGCCGCCGTCGCGGTGCTGCGTGAACGCTTCGGCAGCCTGATCGGGCGCGAAGAGTTGGTGTGGGGCGAGACCACGGTGTTCGTGGAAATCGACGCGGTGCACGACGTGATCCGCTGGTTGTGCGAAGAGCCGACGCAACGCTTCGACTATCTGGTGGACATCACAGCCGTCGAATACCGGGAGCACGGGCGTCCGCTCGAAGTGGTCTGGCATCTGCGCGCGCTGGGTCATCGCCGATTTTTGCGCCTCAAGGTTGAGTTGCCGAAGCGCGGTCCTCTGCAGGTGCCCTCCATCGTCGACATCTACAGCGGCGCGGATTGGCTGGAGCGGGAATGCTTCGACATGTTCGGGATCCGCTTCATCGGGCATCCCGACCTGCGACGCATTCTGCTCTGGGACTCGTATCAGGAAGGCTTTCCCCTCCGGAAAGACTTCCCGTTGCGTGGTCGCTTCTCGCGCGCTGAACAGCTCAAGCAGGCGCTCGCCGCCAATCCGGAAGCGCGATACTCGATGGAAGAGTTGCACATCGCCGAGGCGTTTGATTCGCTGCCGGACGACATGAAGGCCCGGCTCGCGGCCGATCGGCCCGCGACGCCAGCATCGGTCCAGACGAGCGCGTCTCGCACGATCGAGATGACACTGCGCACGCAGGAGCCGGACCTCGAGTCCGATCACATGTTGATCAACCTCGGCCCGCAGCATCCCGCCACACACGGCGTGTTGCGGCTGGTGCTCGAACTCGATGGCGAAACGGTCGTGCGGTGCATCCCGCACATCGGGTATCTGCATTGCGGCTTCGAGAAGATGGGCGAGTACCGCCAGTACAATCAGATCATTCCGTGGACCGATCGCGAAGACTATCTGAACTCGCCGGGCAACAACGTCGCGTTTGTACTCGGGGCCGAGCGATTGTTCGGTGTCGAGTGTACCCCGCGCGCGACAGTGCTGCGCGTGATCCTGATGGAACTCTCGCGCATCATGTCGCACGTGGTCTGGCTGGGCACGACCTCCGTGGACATCGGCGCTTTCACGCCATTCCTCTGGTTGTATCAGGAGCGCGAGAATATCTACAACCTGCTCGAAGGCTGGGTGGGTGCGCGACTCACGACATCCGCCACGCGGGTCGGCGGCATGGCGGCCGACCTGCCGGCGGGATGGTTGGATGGTTTGCGCGCATTCCTTCGGGGATTTCCCCGAACGCTTGATGAATCCGTGAACATGCTCGAAACCAACGGCATCTGGGCTGGGCGCACCGTCGGACTCGGCGCGATCAGCGCGCAGGAGGCCGTCAATGCCGGGTTGTCCGGGCCCATGCTGCGCGCCTCCGGCGTGGCGTATGACGTGCGCAAGGACTTTCCGTATCTCGACTACGAAACGTACGACTTTGACAT
>JBEBIR010000522.1:0-3175 GCA_040080315.1 Gemmatimonas sp. | reverse complement strand
GTGGTGTCCAATCACGGCGGTCGGCAAGTTGATGGTGAGATCGCGTCGCTGGACGCCCTGCCCGGGGTGTCGGCGGTCGTTCGGGGTCGCATTCCGGTGCTGCTCGACTCCGGCGTTCGTGGCGGCGCCGACGTCTTTAAGGCGCTCGCCTTGGGCGCCAGCGCCGTGCTGCTGGGCCGTCCCTACGTCTACGGTCTGGCGATCGCGGGGGAGGCCGGCGTTCGGGAGGTGCTGCGCAACGTGCGCGCGGAGTTCGACCTGACGATGGGGTTGGCGGGGTGCCGGGCGGTGTCCGAGATCACCGCGGATTGTGTGGTGTAGAGGCCGGAGACGGGAGCTCTCCCACTTTACAGCCTGCCCGTCTTGCCCCAACGTCAATGGGCGGAGCTCGTCCACTGACCCATTTTCGGAGCGTTCATGAAGGACTCGCAGCTGCAGGCGTTACTCAGGAAGACCGCCGCCAAGGCGGCCCAGCAAAAGAAGCCCAATAAGGCGTCGTTTGACTCCACGTTGGATGCCACGCGCGGAGGGAAGGAGCCCATTTCCGGAACCGAAGCCGAGGAAATTTTTCAGGTAATGAAGAAGCGCGAATTCTGATCGACGACACCTTCCTCCGACTGCAGGCGCTCGTCGCCGGCCGATTCTCGCTTGAGCGGGAGATCGGGCGCGGCGGCATGGGAATTGTGTATCTCGCGCGCGACGTCGCGCTCGAACGACCCGTGGCCATCAAGGTCCTCATACCGTCGATGGCGGCACGGCACGACATGCGCGAGCGCGTCCGGCGCGAGCGCTTCCTGCGCGAAGCGCGCATCGCGGCGCAGTGTTTTCACCCGCACATCGTGCCCATTCACGCGGTCGAAGCCGCCGACGATCTCGCGTGGATTGTGATGGCCTACGTGCGCGGCGAAACATTGGCCGACCGTCTGCGCCGCAACGGTCCGCTGGACGCCGATGAACTCCGTAGACTTGGCCGCGAGGTGGGTTGGGCGCTGTCCTACGCACACCAACGCGGCGTCGTGCACCGCGACATCAAGCCCGAGAATCTATTGATCGATGCGTCGACCGGGCGCTACGTGATTGCCGATTTCGGCATCGCCCAGGCGCCCGAACAGACGGTCACGCCGGTTGGCGGATCCATTCCCGGCACCGCCCGATACATGGCGCCGGAACAGGCGCTGGGCGAAATGATCGACGGACGTGCCGATCTGTACGCACTGGGTGTGACGCTGTTTGTCGCCGCCACGGGCCGCGCGCCCTTCGAGGGCACCACTGCCATGGCGCTGGTGGCGCAACATGCGGCGCAACCTGCGCCGTCGGTGCGCGCGTTCGCGCCCGCGGTGCCGCTCCCGCTGGCGCGCGCCATCGATCGGTGTCTGGCGAAGCGACCGGACGATCGCTATCTCGATGCAGCGCAATTTCTGGCCGCGATCGAGCCGGACGTGCGAGAACAACCGTTGGCCACGGCGCTGTACGCGGCGCGTGATCATGCGAGTGCGGCGCGCCTGATGCGCAGTTGGAGCGTCGTCATCGGCGTGACAACCGTCATGCTGGCGCTCGGTGAGGCGCCAGGCTCATTTGGACGCGCGGTCATTGGGACAGTCGGCGCGAGTGTGGCCTCGCTCTTCGCGGCCGCCATGGCACTGCGCGGCATCGAAGCCCTGATCGAAGCACGGAAGTTGCTTCGCCGTGGTCAGAATGTCGACGACGTGGCGCGGGCGCTTGCCGGCGATGCGCCGTTGCAGAGCTACGCCACCACGCTGCTCAAACGATATGGATCCGGGGTTGCGATGCTCGCCGGCGGAATGGGACTCGCGTTGGCGCAAGGCTCGATTGACTCGTTGCACTTGCCTGATGCACTCGCCGAGGCCTCGGAGTTGATCTCGCTGTTTCTGCCGCCACTGCTCATTGCCAGAGGCGGGCACGGACTGATCACCAGCTCGGGGATCGGCCGTTGGCTGCATGAGCGCGTCACGAAGCGGCTGGCGTCATATGTGTCGCGTGTCTTGTCTGGTGCGAAGGGTCCGCGTGCGGTTCAAGGTGCGCTTGCCGACGCGCCCACGGAGATGCTGCTCGTCCAGGCGGTGGAATCGGCCGTCGATGCGCTGCCAGCGGCGCATCGGGAATCGATGAGACCAGTCGACGAGATTGCGCGCGCCCTCGCCCATGAAGCGACCGCGCTGCGCGCGCAGGCTCGTCAACTCGACGCGCGTGAAGCCGACGCCATGATGCTGCGCGATTCGGCGTCGCGAGCCGAGGCGCTCGATGCCGCGCGTCGCGATCGCGAAGCGGTCCAAGGCCGGCTCCAGACCACCATGGCCGCCCTCGAGTCGCTTCGACTCGATGTGATGCGTCTGTCAGCGGATGTCAGTGACGGCGACCTGACCACACAACTCGAGCGTCAACGTGAGGTGCAACGTCGGGTTGACGCGGCAATGGACGTGAGACGAATCCTGCGGCCGGTTTCGACGCCGACGTAGGACGTGTTTGTCCTGAAAGCCGACCGTGCTGCTTCGGAACAACAGATGGGAGACGGAGGACTGGAGACTTGAGACTCAGACTGCTGGTCTTGGTCTTGAGTCTCCCGTCCTCCGTCTCCCGTCTGTTGTTCCACCATCGCGCTAAAGGCGTTTCAGGATGGACACTAGACCAAGGAGTGGGTTGCCGCGCAACATGCTGGCGGCCTGCACCGCGACCCGCCAGTTTGTCAGCATGACTCACCACACCTCTCGAGTTCCGCTCGTCATCGCACTGCTGGCGAGTGCGGTGCTGACTGTCGGCGCGTGTCGGAAGGGAGGCGACACCATCCGGGTTGATTCCGCGGCCGTCGCGCTGCGCGCCCCCATCGCCGATTCGGCGAAGGGCCCGGGCGTTCGCGAAGGCGTCTGGGAGGGCGCGGATGTGCACTCCTCCTGGCGCGCCATCCTCGACGGCCCCTGGATCACGCAAGTCGACGAGATCGTGCTGTTTACGGACAGCGCGCGCGCCACCCGTCAGTTTCACTTCGACTCGTCCGGCTTTCTGGCGAAGGCGCGCGAAGAGCGCACGCAAGTCCTGTTTGGCAGCAAAGCAATCCCCGACACGCTGCACACGATTCTGGACCTCGAATGGCAGCGCGACTCGTTGTTGCGCTCTGCCAAGCACGTCAATGGCGTCGCTCGACTGGTGCAACCCTATG
>JBEBIR010000521.1:0-3183 GCA_040080315.1 Gemmatimonas sp. | reverse complement strand
GGATGTCGGACGAGTCCTGTCGATCAGAGAGTCCGCCAGACATGCGGAGATGCCCGACAGCACGCGTGACCGCTTCGACGCCCTCTTCTGGAGCGTTGGCGATCCGTCTCTCCTGATTCCAGGCAACGTTTTCCGTAGCGAACACCTGGCACGTGTTGTCCACGCAGATCTCCGCTGGAGCAACGAAGAGGAGGGTGTGCGAGGCGCAATCAGCGATCGCGGCGACGCGCTGATCCGCTTCGGACCGCCCGACATTCGAGCCAGCTTCAAGTTCGGCGTAGAAACGGGGCCGAATGTCGTGTGGGCGTGGACGCCACTCAAGCTGCACCTGTTTTTTCAGCAGTTGCCGCTCTACGGGACGGCGCTGATGAACCAGACCTATCGCAGTGAGATTTTCGACCCGGTCACCTTCACCAATCCGTCATTCTTCGGCACACTCCCCGGTGTCGTTCGTGGCCGCGACACCCTGCTCGTGCAGGCCGCGCGATTTCGAGGCGCCGGCGACTCCGCTGATGTTGCGGTCTTCGCGGGACTGCGCAACAATGAAAAGAAAGCCCCGCGGTTTGACGGCGCGGACAACACGCAGTTTGGCGTCTTTTCACTCAGTCCGACGGGCGCCGTCTTGTCTCGGTTCGTAAGGACCATTCCGTCTGTGCGGCGCGACGCCCTCCCGGACGACGACGTGCTGTTGCGCGCCCAAATAGCGCCGGGCGGCAGTGGACTTCGCGTCGACGCCTTGCGTGAACACGACATGAGCGTGGCCCGCTGGATGACCGACCTGACGTCGACCATGACGCGGGGATTTTCGATCAGCGACCTGATCGTGACAGAGCGAGCCACGCTGAAATCGGCGACGGCAACTGGCGCGCGGTGGACTGATTTTGACATTCAACCGAATCCCGCGAACACATTCTCGCGCAAGCGACCCATTGACCTGCTCTGGGAAATCTATGAACTCTCGCCATCGGTAAACGGCAATCAGTATCGGCTGTCGATCACGCTGCAACGAGAAGATGGCAAGGGCGCCGGCGCGGTCTTCGCGAGAGTGATCGGAATGGCGGCTGGTGCCGTTGGTGTTGCATCGCGTGATCGCAACAGCATCAGCCTGACGTATGATCGAGCGGTTCCCGCCTCCCTCACCATCGCTGAAACGGTCAGGTTGGATCTCAGCAGTGCCCCGACCGGTCGCTACCAAGTCTCGATTTCTGTGCTGGACAAGTCGAGCGGACGAACGGAGCGCACCGTTCGCGCGATATCAATTGTGGATTAGCGGAGGCGAGTCCGAGCGAACGAATCGTGCGCTCGGACCTTCTCCACATGTGCGCTACTTGCAGTCAGTCCCGAACTGATCGCGCGCAAACCCGGCAGACTCCGCGTCCTTGATCGACGCAAAGCCCACGCGCTCGGCCGGCTTGATCAGCTTGGCCATACCGCAACCGGAAGGATAGAACTTCCTGGACTTGGTCGACCCGACAAACGGCGCGTCGGCCGCATCGACGCTTCCCGTGATCGACGCGCTGGTGACGGAGGAGGCGGGGGTCGAAGTAGCCGAACTCGCCCCGCCGGACGCGCAGGCCGCCAGACTAGACACCATCAGAATTGTGACTACGGCACGAAACGCACGCATTGTGGAGCTCCCGTTGACTGCTGTGGTAAAGAAAAACGCCATGTTGTCAGTTAACGTTGTTATATATACTCGGGACTTGGTCAGTGGAAGCCCCTGCCGTCGCAAATACGCGACGGTCGCGTCATGTTGTGGGCGCCACCGGTCAACCGTAGGTTCTTTGGCCCGCCGAACACGCACTCGCACCCGTCGCATGGCCGAAAAGCGCCTCCCTCGCTCCTCCGTGGCAACCGATACGCCGGACCCCCCATCGGACGCGGATGACGCTTACCGTCGTCGCCCTCGCCAGTCCCGCGGCCAGCAGCGCGTGGAGCGGCTGCTGGACGCCGCGGCTGAGGTAATCGCCGAATCGGGTATAGCGGGCGCCACGGCCGAGGCCATCGCGCGCAAGGCGCACACGGCCAAGGGCTCGCTGTATCAGTTCTTCCCCAACCGCGACGCCGTCTTGGCAGCCCTCGCCCTGCGCTACGCCGACGAGATGCGCGCCATCCATGAGCGCGCGTTTCCCATGGACCCCCACGGCATGGCCCTCGAGCGACTCATCGATCGTATCGTGCGTCCCCTGGCCGACTTTCACGATCGCAATCCGGCATTCCGTCGCGTGTTCGCCACCAATGAAGGACCGGCCGACGACACACGCTCGGCGCCTGTGCGACTGCGCGCACAGTTGTTCGATTCTTTCGTCGATCGACTGGATGTGCTGTTCGCTGCCCGCAACCCATCGCTATCCGCGAAGGAACGCCGTCGCGCCGCGCTGGTGAGCGCGACAGTCGGTCAAGCCGTGCTCGCGCGTCGCAGTCGCGCGACAGCGGCCGAGAAGAAGCCGCTGCTGGATGAACTCAAGCGATTGTTGGTGGCGTACCTCGCGCCGCTATTCGACACACCAACACGACCGACAAGAAAAGCACCCGCGCGCGAACGTTGACGCTTCCTTGTATCCGCACGTCTCCCTGATGACCTTTCGGCATGTCCTCGACCGTTGACTCCCGCACCGTCACCGTCGGTCTCATTCAGGAGACCGCCGACAACGACCTCGCCGCCAACTTGGCTCGCGCCGTGCACCGCGTGCGCGAGGCCGCCGCGCAGGGCGCGCAGATTATCTGCCTGCAGGAACTCTTCAACGCGCCGTATTTCTGCAAATCCATTCGCGCCGACCGGTTCGATATCGCCGAACCCGTAGATGGGCTCGTCGTCACCACCATGCAAAACATGGCTAGGCAACTCGGCGTGGTGATTGTCACTCCGTACTACGAAAAGCAGGCGCCCGGTCTCTATCGCAACTCGGCCACCGTCATCGATGCCGACGGCGCGATTCTGGGCACGTATCGCAAGATGCACATTCCGCACGATCCGTTGTTCGAAGAGAAGTACTACTTCGCACCCGGCGATGTCGCGCCCGACCAGCGTGGCGACACGCATCCAGGTATCGGCGGATTCCGCGTGTGGCGCACGAAGTTCGCTGATATCGGTGTGCTCATCTGCTGGGATCAATGGTATCCCGAAGCGGCGCGCATCACGTCGATGCTGGGCGCGCAGATTCTGTTTTATCCCACGGCGAT
>JBEBIR010000520.1:0-3183 GCA_040080315.1 Gemmatimonas sp. | reverse complement strand
CACCGATGCCGATCTCGAGGCGGCCTTTGCCGACTTCGCTCGGCGCGATCGACGATTTGGGAACGTGCCGCAACGCGCCAGTGCGTGAAGGGCTGCGAGACGTCACACCACCACTCCTCTGACACCACGAGCCTCCGATGACCCTGCAGAAGATCCGCCCCTTTCTGTGGTTCGGCAGCAATGCCGAAGCCGCCGCCAATCTCTACGTCTCCATCTTCGCCAATTCGAAGATCCTCAACGTCATGGCGTCGCCGCAGCCTGGCGTCGCCATGGGCGTTGAATTCGAGATCGAAGGGCAGCAGATCATCGCCTTCAACGGCGGCCCCCACTACTCGCTCACCGAAGCCGTCTCGCTCATGGTCCGCTGTACCACGCAGGCCGAAGTGGACATGTACTGGGACAAGCTCACCGCCGACGGTGGTCAGCCCAGCCGATGCGGTTGGCTCAAGGACAGGTTTGGGCTGTCGTGGCAGATCATACCTGAAGCGCTGCCACGACTGATGGGCGATCCCGACCGCGTGCGTGCGCAGCGCGTGGTGCAGGCGATGCTGACCATGAGCAAGATCGACATCGCCATGCTACAGAAAGCCTACGACGGGGAGTAGCGGACGTCGTGATGCCTGCGGCCGCGCAAGATCGCCGCCCCTACAGTGAATAGTGGACCGTCACGCTCGGCCCGAACGCCGATCTCACAGATGACGTGAGACGGCGACCGGATACGCGCACCTCCCTCAGCTTGGGCAGTCTCGCCAAGTGCGCGATGCCGCTGTTGGTGAGACCGGCGCAACTGTCGAATGTCACGTGCTTCAGTGAGTCGATTCGCGAGAGCAATTCGGGCGTGCGATCGGTGATCTGTGTATAGCTGGCGAAGTACCGCGCGAGCTGACGCAGCCCCACGAGATGTTCGGTGGCGGTGTCGGTCGTGTCGCGACAATACATGAGCACCACTGATTCCAGCGCCGCACAACGTCCGATGTGCCGATACCCGGCATCCGGAACATCCATCGGCATCAGTTCGCGCAACGCGGGAAAGTCTGGCAGTGACGAGACTCCGGCGTCGTCCACGTTCTTGCAGCTCACCGACAGATTCTTGAGTCGTGGCATTCGTGACAGCGAAAGAAATCCCTCTCGCTCCAAACCGTAGCACCGTCGTCCCCAGATCTGTTCGATCGACTGCGATTGACCCAACGCCACCCATCCGCGGTCGGTCGCCGGTGTGTCCTGGCAGCCAAGGAATCGCAGGTGTGGCATGCGGGCGATGTGGGGCATGGCATCGTCCTTTGCGTCAAATGCCAACCAGCCCAGATGCGGCAAGTCGACTAACGGCGCCAACGCGTCTCCCGTCACGGCCAGTGCGCTGTCATCCAGATTCAAGCCGAATAGTCCGTCCAGACCACGCAGGCACGCGACTCCGCGATCGGTGATCTGGCCGCGCAGGAGCAGCCGATTGGGTTCGGTGTCGTAGCTCAGCAAGGCCATTTGCACATCACCGCCTTGCCACTGCTTGAACACCGGATACTCGTGGAAGAGCGCGATGCCGTCGTCCGTAGTCGCCTGACCGCTCAAGAAATGCCGCAAGGTCGGTTTACCGGCGAACGCGCGAATCGCGCCATCGCCGCAATGCGTGCCACTCACATCCACGTGTTCGACGTGCGCCAGTCCCGAAAGCGCGGCCACGCCGGCGTCGGTCACCCGCGTCCATGCCAGCGAAAGGAAGCGCAGCGATGTGAGGTTTCGCAGCGCCGCGATTCCGCGATCGGTGATCGCCGTTCCGCTGAGATCGAGATGTCGCAGGGTCGGCATCTGTGCCAACAGCATCACGCCCTCATCGGTGACACCCTGAGATCCACCCAGCTTGAGCGTGGTGAGATTCGAAAGCGCCACGACGTCCATCAGCAACGCATCCGTCATCTGCCCGTGCGCATCCAATCCCTGAACGTCGGACTCGCGCGACTCCTCCAACAGCTCCTCCCACTCGCGCGAGATCGACACCGTCATCGGCTGGTGATCACTCGCGTCGCTTGCTGCCGCCAGCAGAGCCATCGGCTTCCGCATCAACAACGCGGGCTGCGCGACCGTTGACACGACGCTTCGCAAAGCGCTCCAGTCTTCAAACCCGTGTTCGCGGGCGACCAGCCAACGCGCGTCGTCGAGTGTGATCTCAACATCATCGCCTGCGGATTTACCGAGTCCAACCTGCACGTAGGTGCGCATGCCTTTCCACGCGCGCCGATGCCACGTCAGCCGCCAGTGCCGCTCCATCGCCTCCGGCGTACCGGAGCGATACGCGTCAAGCAGTGCGGCCGCTTTCGTCTCGTAGTGAGCAATCGTCTCGCTCGCCGCAGCGGCGTGGAGCAGGTACTCCTGCTGAAGCGCTGTCCATCCGGCAAAGCCCTGCTCGACCGCGAGCGCGTGCTGCACATCGCGCAGTCCGGGCGACACAGGTGCTGCACGCATTGCGCGATCGAAACGCGCGCGGGCTTCCACCTCATTCTCGCGCAACGCGGCAAGCCAGCGCTTCGCTTCCCTCTTGAGACTCTCGAGACTGCGACGGCGTGGTGCGTCATGCATACGACCTTCCTCCGAGTACGCCTGAAGTCCGCTGAGTTGCAGGCAGGAAGAAGGTTCAGCGAAACTGCGAACCCCGAGAGGGTGGGAAGAATCCCTTGCCGCGGACAGGAGGCGCCCCAACGCGCACTGCGCGCATTCTGGCTTGCTGTGCGGGACTCGTCAAGCGTTTTTTGTGCGTCATTCGGCCGGGCGGGACCGAGGCTCCCCCTTCGCGGCTTGCTGCTTCGCGTGCCGGGCGCCGCTGCGCTTCGAGTGCATTTTCGCACGCTCGCAGAGGCCGCTGCGAGGGAGCCTCGTCCCCGCCCTTGGGTGAGCTGGCACTCAACCTCAACCAATGGTGCGAGGCCAACTCAGGTCCGCCCGCTCTGACGCCGTTCAGTCAAAGCCTCCATCCGCCGAGCGGATTCGGAACTGTCGCGGGTCCGACAACGCCTGCTGCTTGTCTCACGCTGCCGTATTAGGCAGGGGCCGAGGCTCCCTCGCAGCGGCCTCTGCGAGCGTGCGACCATGCCGTCGCAGCGCCACGACGCGTAGTACGCGAAGCAGCAAGCCGCGAAGGGGGAGCCTCGGTCCCTGCCGCGCCAAATGTTGCGGCAAATGCCGCACGCCATA
>JBEBIR010000519.1:0-3188 GCA_040080315.1 Gemmatimonas sp. | reverse complement strand
GCTCGCGCCTCGACGAACGACGCATTGGCCGCGGATTCAGCGCGCTCCAGTCGACGGGCGAGCGCGCTGTCGGAGAAGGCAAATGACCTCATGCGCGAGACCTATGCCGCGCATGAGATCCGTCCATGCTTTACGACACGTATCGCGCGACGGCCATGCAAACGGTCGCCAGGATCAACAGCGTCGTTGCCGAGATGGCAAACGTGCCCAGTCGACCCTGCATGGCGGCCATCTCCGAGTGCTCTTGCGCGGTTGGTGGCGCACCGGAGGCAGCGAGTCGCGCGGCCATCGCCGAGAGCTTCTTCGCCAACGGCGCGCTCATCGTCATGCCGATAATCCACGCGATCACCGCGAAGACGGCGCCGACGCCGTAGACCTTGGCGGGTCCCGAGGCCATCCATTCGGGGTTACCGCCCGACGCCAGCCCGTAGAGCCAGAAGCCCGCCGCAATCGTGAAGAAGCCGGCGATGATCAAGAACTTCGGGACCTGCCGCACCTGCATCAGTTGATTCATCATCGGTCCTGCAGCCGGGCCGATGGCACGCGAGCTCGGCAGCAGAAACATGGCCAGAAAGAAGACGCCGCCAACCCAGACGACGCCAGCAACAATGTGTAGAGTGCGCAGCAGATGGATCATGCGGGCTTTCCTCGCTTGCTGGTGGTGGACTTACCGGTCGGACTGACGAATTGCGGGATACGTTCGCCCTGCGCCGAGTGCTCGACGAGCGACTGGAGTCTGCGTTGCCGCGTCGCATCCTGCTTGGCCGTGACCACCCAGTAGACGGTGGCCTGACGATACGATGCCGGTTGGCTTTCCCAGAACTTGGATGCGGCACGGTGACGCTGCAAGATGCTGGCGAACGGCTCCGGCATCACCGCCGACCGTGATTTCAGACTGTATCCGTGCAACTGACTGTCTGGTCGCGCCTCGAATGCGGCGATGCCAGCCGGCTGCATACGACCCTCGGCCAACAGTTCCCGAACATGCCGGATGTTCACCGCGCTCCACACACTGCGTGATTTTCGCGGTGTGAAGCGGCGTGTGTAGCGCGTCTCGTCCAGGCTCTTCACCAACCCGTCGATCCACCCGACGCACAGCGCCTCACGGACGGCCTCGGTCCACGTCATGTGTGGCTGACCGGAATTCACGCGGTAAAATCCCACCACGAGTTCGGACGACGACTCGTGATGGGACTCCAGCCACGCGCGAAACTCAGCGGCCGACTTGAAGAATCGCGGCGATGGCACGACGCGAACGGGTCAGGGCACCACCGCCTTCGCCGACGATCCGCTGCCCTTCACATACGTATCCATCCACGCCACCCACCGCGCCCACAAATCGAGATCGCTGGCGTACGTGGCCACGCTATGGTCTTCATACGGATACATGTACAGCGACGCCGGTTTGCCGAGTCCCTGCAGCGCGAGATACATCCGTTGCGAGCTGATGGGAGAGGTACCGGTGTTCTGGTCTTCAATGGCGTGATACATGAGGAGCGCACCCGCGATCTTGTCCGCCCGCAGCATCGGCGACATGTCGAGGTACGTGTCCTGTGCCTGGAAGAAATTGCGGCGTTCGCTCTGAAATCCGAACGGTGTGAGCGTGCGATTGTACATGCCATCGCCGGCAATGCCCGCCTTGAAGTACGGCACCAGCGTCATCGCGTTCACCGTGCTGAAGGCGCCATAACTGTGGCCACCGATTCCCATCTTGTTTCGGTCCACGAAACCCATGTCGACCACGGCATCGAGCACCGCGTCGAGATTCTCCTTGAGATCGCGCGTGTAGTTGTCGTTCATCCGGCCCGTGTCACCGAAAATCGGAATATCCGGTTCGATGAATGCGTATCCCTGCGACACCCACAACTTGGTAGAGGATGCGGGGCGCGCGGACGGAACCTCGGGAAACCGGTTGATGTTGGTCGCGAAGCGCGAGCGGTCGTAGTCGGTCTGTCCGTTGTACTCACGCGGATAGAACCAGATCACGCCCGGCAGTCTCTGTCCGGCTTTCCAATCGCGCGGCAGGGTGACCTCAACCCAGAACTTGAGACCGTCGCGCGGGCGGGTGACCTGAAAGCGCTTGAGCTGCGCGCCACTGACTTCGGGACCGACATCGACGTTTGCGGTGAGCTTCCTGCTGGCGTTGGTCGACACATCACGCAGATACGCGTCGGCGATCACCGTGGGGGATTCGTGCGTGTAAATGAACTGGCTGAGGTCATCATCGAGCGCCGTCACGAACTCGTCGTAGGCATTCGCGGGACTCTCGAAAATGCGCGCGCGCGTGCCGGACTCGATGTCGAGGCGGTCCACCCACGGACGCGGCGCTTCGGTATTCCATTTGGCGCCCGGTGCGCGCGTGCCGGAGACCGCGACCGACTTTCCGTCTTTGCCAAGCATCACAAACGTCTGCCCGTTGGGTCCACGCTTGGTGAGCAACGCACCGACCGACGCAGTGTCATTGCCGCCAGCGGCACCGCCGCGACCACCACCACCGCCGAAACCGCCGGCACCGGCCGCCAGCGTCACCGTGCGTCCCAGATTCATGCGCTTGCCATCGCGAATCGCGATGACTGCACCACTGTCACTCACGAACATCGTCTTCGCATCGGCGCTGTAGGCCACGGTGCCCAACTGCGGGCCGCCTTCGTAGAGCACTTTCGTGTCGGTTGGTCCGAACGGCGGCAGCCAGTTCACGTATCGCACACTGGATGGCTGCGGACGCGCATTCGCTCCGGGCGCGCCACCGCGACCAGCGGCGCCACCCCGGCCCTGAGGCGCACCGCTACCGGCTGCGAAGACTGATTGCAGGTAGACGAGACCTGGTCCGACCGGATTCCACTGGATATTGCGCTTGCCAGTGTCTGTTGCGGCTCCACCGCCGCCGCCACGTCCGAACGCCGGTGCATCGCCGCCGTCCGTCGCTCCACCTTCACGCAGCGGCGTGCGGGTGAGCGTGGCGGCGACCTTGCCCGTCGCGTCCCACAGTTCCTGCACGGAGCCAAAGTTCGAAACGGGCACCACGTATGAAAACGGTTCGGTCATCACCGTCACACGGAAATGCGCGCCATCGGGAGATGGCTCGACCGCGCGGATCATGCGCGGTGTGCCAATCTTGCGAATGGCTTTCGTCTTCACGTCAATCGCGGCGAGTTGCGCGGTGGTGTAGTACGCGACGAGCGCCTTGT
>JBEBIR010000047.1:0-13615 GCA_040080315.1 Gemmatimonas sp. | reverse complement strand
GTGAAGGACGCGTACACCTGGGGCCATTCGACGCGCGTCTCGCGGTACGCGATGGCCATTGCCCGGGAGCTCGGTCTGTCGCCGCTGCTGCAGGAACAGCTGGAACTGGGAAGTCGACTGCACGACATTGGCAAGATCGGTGTGCGCGAAGACATCCTCAACAAGGACGGATCGCTGACGGCCGACGAGTATGCGCATGTCATGGAGCATCCGGTCATTGGTTGGCGGCTGCTCGCGCCACTGCTGCGCGAAATGCCCCACGCCCTGGCAGTTGTGCGCTCGCACCACGAGCGCTTCGACGGGCGCGGCACGCCAGACGCGCTGCGCGGGTATGAGATTCCCCTCGAGGCACGCATTACGTCGGTCGCCGACTCCTTCGATGCCATGACCAGTGGACGTGTGTATCGCTCCGGTTTGAGCGTCGAGCTCGCGGTCGCCGAGTTGCGCCGCTGCGCCGGCTCGCAATTCGACCCGTCCTGTGTGGCGGCTTTTGAACGCGCTCTTGAGCAGCAGAGTTTTCCGCGTCCGGAGAGTGTTGCGCAACCCGCGGCACGGCTGCAGATCGTCGCCTAAGCGGGCGGTCGAGTGTGCACCGTGCCGGTGTGGGCCAGCGCCGAAACGGGTGGCCTTCCAAATCGTCCATGCGATGGGCATACGCCTGCCCGGTCCAGGCCGCGGTTGACGTCCTTTCGGGCTATTGGTGAGGATGCGGATGCGCTCTAACTTCACTGCTGGGTACGTGACAGCGGCATCTGGATTTCATGGAGGCAGCGTGCCGGTTGCGTGACAGCAGCCGACTGGCCATGCGGTGCACCGGTGGCATCACGCAGCAACGGGGAGTGGCATGGCATTCGAAGGGCTGATGGTGAGCGTGTCTGGTGTGCGTGGACGAGTCGGGGCCGGTCTAACCCCGGAGATCGTCGCGACCTTTGCTGCGGCGTTTGGCGCGTGGGCGTCGCGGACCGGTGTCCGCGCGATTGTGGTCGGTCGGGATAGCCGGGTGTCCGGACCCATGTTCACACGCATCGTGCACGGCGCGCTGGAATCCGTTGGCTGCACCGTGATCGACATCGGCATGGTGCCGACGCCCACGATTCAGCTGGCCGTCGAACACCATCATGCGGCCGGCGGACTGGGTATTACGGCGAGTCACAATCCCATCGAGTGGAACGCGCTCAAGTTCATCGGCCCATCCGGACTGTTTCTCTCGGCCGATGAGGGCGCCGACATGCGCGCGATCATGGACGCGGGAGTGCCGCGCGCAACGTGGGATCAACTCGGCACCGTCGTCACGGATGCCGGCGCCGTTCGACGGCACCTGGATCAGGTTCTGGCCTTACCGTATCTCGATGTGGAGGGCATACGCGCGCGCCGCTTCCGTGTAGCGCTCGACTGCTGCCACGGCGCCGGCGCGGTAATCATGCCGGCGCTGCTGACGGAGCTCGGTTGCGAAGTATTCGCCATCAACATGGAAGCCGACGGACGTTTCCATCGTCCGCCGGAGCCCGTGGCGGAAAATCTCGGTGAGCTGGTGGCGCTGGTTCGCAACGTGAATGCCGATGTCGGATTCGCCACCGATCCGGATGTCGATCGATTGGCGCTCGTGCTCGACGACGGACAGGCGCCGGGCGAAGACTACACGCTCGCATTCGCCGCGCGAACGGTGCTGAAGCATCGCCCGGGACCTGTGGTGACCAATCTCTCCACCAGCAAAGTGGTTGCCGACGTGGCCGCGGAATGCGGTGTGCCTTTTCACTTCGCCAAGGTGGGTGAGGTGAACGTGGCGATGACGATGCGTGATATCGGCGCGACGATCGGCGGCGAGGGAAATGGTGGGGTGATTCTTCCCGAGTTGCATCTTGGCCGTGACGCGCCAGTCGGTGCCGCGCTGCTGTTGCAGTTGATGCTCGAGGAAGGTCGCCCCCTGTCACAGCTACGGGATGCGAAACCGCGGTACGTGATCGTGAAGGACAAGCTCGATCGACCGAACGTCCAGCTCGACGCGGTGTATACCGCGTTGCGCGCCGCATTTCCGGATGCGGCGGCGGATACGAAGGACGGCCTTCGGCTGGATTGGGCTGATCGCTGGGTACACCTCCGACCCTCGGGGACGGAGCCCATTGTTCGTGTGATTGCCGAAGCGCCCACAGAAGCGGGCGCGCGGTTGCTCATTGCTCAGGCGCGCAAACCGCTGGCCGATCTGGCCGGTGGTGCCTGAACGCCGTCTGCTCGACCCCCCAGACCCACCACTACCATGTGCGGAATCGTTGGATACGTCGGTGACAAGATCGCCACACCCGTTCTGATCGACGGTCTCAAACGCCTCGAGTATCGCGGCTATGACTCGGCGGGTGTCGCGATCATGAACGGCAAAGGCGTCGAGACGCGCAAGGCGGCGGGCAAGATCTCTCGGCTGGAGTCGGTGATCGACGCGAATCCGCCACTGGGCACGCTGGGAATCGGGCACACGCGGTGGGCGACGCACGGGCCGCCAACGGAGGGCAATGCCCATCCGCACGTCAGCACCGACCGCACGATTGCCGTGGTGCACAACGGCATCATTGAGAACGCGACGGTGCTCAAGGCTGGACTCGAAGCGCGCGGCTTCGTGTTCACCTCCGACACGGATACCGAAGTGCTGGCGCACCTCATTGAAGCGGCATATGCGGGAAACCTTGAGGCGGCCGTCATCGAAGCCCTGCGTCAGGTCGACGGCACGTACGGTATTGCCGTCATTTCCAGCAATGAGAAGGACAAGATCGTTGCCGCACGCAAGGGCAGTCCGCTGTTGGTGGGACTGGGCGATGGCGAATACTTCATCGCGTCCGATGCGTCGGCGATTCTCGCGTACACGCGCAATGTGATCTATCTCGACGATGGCGATGTCGCGGTCATCACGCGAGACGGATACAAGGTGTTGGATCTCGATGCGGTCCTGCTGGACAAGCCGGTGTCGCGCATCGATTGGGATCTCGAGCAGATCGAACGCGGTGGCTATCAGCACTTCATGCTCAAGGAGATCTTCGAGCAGCCGACCACGGTGGAAAACACCATGCGCGGTCGGTTGATCCTTGAAGAAGGGTTTTCCAAGCTGGGCGGCCTGAACATCTCGAAGGAGGATCTGCTCAAGATCGACAACATCATCATCACGGCCTGCGGTACGAGCTGGCATTCGGCGCTCATTGGCGAGATGATGATTGAGGAGCTGTGCCGCATTCCGGTGGAAGTGGAATACGCATCGGAGTTCCGCTATCGCAATCCCATTGTGACGCCCACGACACTGTGCATCGTCATTTCGCAGTCGGGCGAGACGGCTGATACGCTGGCGGCGATGCGCGAAGCCAAGCGTCGCGGGGCGCGGACACTGGGATTGGTGAACGTTGTGGGCTCGACGATCGCGCGAGAAGACGATGGCGGTATCTACCTGCACGCAGGCCCGGAAATCGGCGTCGCCTCCACGAAGGCGTTCAGCAGCCAGGTGGTCGCGTTGGCGTTGTTCACGCTCAAGTTGGCGCGGCTACGCAACCTGTCCGTTGCACAAGGACGGGAGATCGCGCAGGCGTTGGCCAAATTGCCGGAGCAGATTCAGTCCATTCTCGATCGGGCCGACGAAGTGGAGGCGCTGGCCGAGGAATTCAAGCGCGCGACGAATTTCCTGTACCTGGGCCGCGGCTACAATTTCCCGGCCGCGCTGGAAGGCGCGCTCAAGCTCAAGGAAATCAGCTATATCCACGCCGAGGGATATCCGGCGGCGGAAATGAAGCACGGACCGATCGCCCTGATCGATGAGATGATGCCGGTGGTGTGCATTGCACCGCACGATTCGGTGTTCGAGAAGATCACGTCGAACATTCAGGAAGTGAAGGCGCGCAAGGGCAAGATCATCGCCATTACCACGCGCGATGAACCGTCGCTGGCGGGGAAACTGGACTACGAGTTCCGCATTCCGGAGACCGTCGATTTGCTGACGCCGATTCTGGCCAGCGTGCCGCTGCAGTTGCTGGCGTACTACATCGCGGTCAAGCGTGGCTGCAATGTGGATCAGCCGAGGAATTTGGCGAAGTCGGTGACGGTGGAGTAGGGGACAGCGGAACTACAGACTGCGAGACTGAAGACGCGAGACGTCGGACAAAGACTTGAACTCCGGGGACGCGAGACTGTTCGGACAGTCTGCGGCGTCGTCTTCAACCAACGGAACTTCCAGCGCCGTGCCTGAACTCCCGGACATCACGGTTTACCGCGAGCGATTGGAGGCGCATGTCGTTGGACATGTGTTGACGGCAATACGCGTGGTGAATCCGTTTGTGCTGCGTTCGGTCGCGCCGCCGATCTCGGTGCTGGCCGGTACACGCGTCGTGGAGATCCGCACGATCGGCAAGCGACTGGTGCTGGTCATGGAGCATGAGCGGTTCGTCGTGATCCACCTCATGATCGCGGGCCGCTTGCGTTGGCGCCCGCCGGGCAAGGCGCTGCCTGGCAAGCTGGCTATGGCGGCGTTCGACTTTGCGCACGGCACTCTGTTCCTGTCCGAGGCGGGATCGAAGCGACGCGCGTCGCTTCACGTGGTGGAGGGTCAGGCGGCCCTGCGGGCGTTCGATCGTGGGGGCATCGACCCGATGCACGCAAGCGTCGGTGAGTACAGCGAAGTACTCCGGCGTGAGAATCACACACTGAAGCGTTCGCTCACCGATCCGCGATTGTTCAGCGGTATCGGCAACGCGTACTCCGACGAACTGCTGCATGCGGCACGGCTGTCGCCGATGAGGCTCACGAGCAAGCTGGCCGACGAGGAGATTGTGCGCCTGCGCGACGCGACGCTCGCGACGATCAATGCGTGGACGGAGCGCCTGCGGGCAGAGACCGGCGAGGCGTTCCCGGAAAAAGTCACCGCGTTTCACGACGCGATGGCGGTGCACGGCCGGTTTGGCCAACCGTGTCCTGTGTGCCGTGCCCCGGTTCAGCGCATTCGCTACGCCGACAACGAGACCAACTACTGCGCGCGCTGCCAGAATGAGGGGCGCATCCTGGCCGATCGCGCGCTGTCACGCCTGCTCAAGAGCGATTTCCCGCGCAGTCTGGACGATCTGGAAGGGTGAATCGACTATTTTTCAGGGATGACTGATGCTGTATCGACATCCGCTGAAACTGCCCTGGCCCGCGAGATTGTCCGTCGCCGTACCTTTGCGATCATTTCGCATCCGGACGCTGGCAAGACGACGCTTACCGAAAAGCTGCTGCTCTACGGTGGTGCCATTCATCTGGCCGGGTCCGTGAAGGCCCGGCGCGCCACACGCCACGCCACTTCTGACTGGATGAAGCTTGAGCAGGAGCGTGGTATCTCGGTGACGTCGTCGGTGCTGCAGTTCGAGTACCTGGGCTATCAGCTGAACCTGCTTGATACACCGGGCCACGAGGACTTTTCCGAAGACACCTATCGCACGCTCGTGGCGGCCGACAGCGCGATCATGCTGCTGGACAATCGCAAAGGGGTGGAAGAGCGCACGCGGCAGTTGTTCGACGTGTGCAAGCTGCGGCGCACACCGATCTTCACGCTGGTCAACAAATGCGACCGGTACGGTGAAGATCCCCTCAAGCTGATCCAGGACGTCGAGGCTGATCTGTCCATCGACTGCTACGCCGCCACGTGGCCGATCTTTCACAGCGACATCTTTGTGGGTGTCTACGATCGCCTCAAGCGTGAAGTGCATCTCTTCGAGCGCAGCGGTGATCGCGGCGCGTCGCGGGCCGATGAAACGATTGTCGGGATCGATGACCCGACGCTCATCGATACGATGGGTGTCAGCGCGTTCGAGCGCCTGCGCACGGATATCGAATTGCTCGACGCCGCCGGACACACCTACGAGCATCAGCGAGTCATCGACGGCACCCTCACGCCGGTGTTTTTCGGTTCGGCACTTACCAATTTCGGCATCGAGCCGTTTCTGCGTGAGTTCCTGGAACTGGCGCCCTCACCCGGACCGCGCGAATCAACCACCGGACCGGTGCCGCCCGACTCCGCCGACTTCACCGGCTTTGTGTTCAAGATCCAAGCGAACATGGATCCCAAGCATCGGGACCGCATCGCCTTCGTGCGCATTGTGTCCGGGCACTTTGAAGCCAACATGCAGGTGCTGCATCAGCGGAGCGGGAAACCGATTCGACTGGCAGCGCCACAGCAGTTCATGGCGCGCGATCGCGTGGCCATTGAAGAGGCGTGGCCCGGTGATGTGATTGGCATCATGGATCGCGGCACGCTGCGCATTGGTGACACGCTCGGCGGCGACGGCACGCTGGAATTTCAAGGCATTCCGCGCTTCCCACCCGAACATTTCGCGCGCGCGGTTCCCGCCGATCCGCTCAAGCGCAAGCAGTTTGACAGCGGCCTGCGTCAACTCACGGAAGAAGGCGCCGCGCAGGTATTCTTCGCGGAAACGTCGTCGGGATCACAACCGATTGTGGGCGCCGTGGGTCAACTGCAGTTCGATGTCATGGCGTTTCGTCTCGAGCACGAGTACGCCGCGCCGTGCAGGTTCGAAAAGATGACGTATCGGTGGCCTCGCTGGCTCACGGGCCCAAAGGCCGATGTGGAGCGCGTCGCGAATGGCCAAGGCCGTCTGCAGTTGTACGATCACAAGGGCAACGTTGTGGTGCTGTTCCAGGATGCGTGGGCGCTACGACGCGCCCTGCAGCATGAGACCAGCGTAACGTTCCACGAGCAGCAACCCTAGACAGAGCACTGAGTACTTAGTACTGAGTACTCAGTGCTCAGTCCTCATACCTGTTTGGCGATTTCGATCTGTCGTCCTACATGCCCGATCACGAATCCACCGTCATCGGATGAGGTGAAGTAGATGCGCAGGCCGGTGTCGGGGTTGCTGCCGCGACGGAGTTGGTCGGGGCACTCGATCTCGCCGGAGCCGTCGGCGAACACGTACGGTGTCTTGTACGCCGAATCGGTTGAACCGGGGGTGTAATCGACGCCGAGGTCGGTGAAGACCTCGGTGAGCGGTCGACTGAGGGCGCGGTCCTGACGACGACGGCCAACTTCGCCGAGCGTCTTCAGATACTTCCACGCCGTGTCCGGGTCGGGAAACTCCGACTCGCGGGCCGACACAAATGCAGTGGGCAGCAGGCGCAGGGCATCGGCGTACATCGCCTGCGCGCGCTCCACGGCTTCCAGCACCGACTCCGGTGCGTCGCTGGCGGGTTTCGAAATGGGCTGCCGCTCCTTGAGCGCGGCCAGTGTCGTGCGCAGCGACCGCGCGAGCGCCCGTTCGGTGTCGAGATGCGCGCGTGACTCGTTCAAGCGTTCCCGGACGCGCATCAGCTCACCTTCCGATTGCTTGAGCGCCTCTTCGAAATCGCGCACCAGCGTGACCAACTGTCCGCGATCGAGTTCCGATCCGGACTCGGCTGCCGCCAACGCGTTGGAGGCATCGGGGCGCTTGCCGTACGCCGACGCGCGTTCGTCGCGCATCCGTTCGACGAGCACAGAATCCGACATCGGGCGATGCACCGACACTTCGGCCAGTCGCTGCACGAGTCGACGGCGCTCGCCAGGCAGCGCCAGTGCGCGCGCGAGCACCAGCGGGTGCTGGAACGGATCGGCCTCCAGATGAAAGCCGGGCAGATACGCCCGCGCACTTCCGAGAAACACCGATCGCGCATGACCGCCGACTGCGTCGGACAAGGCAAAGGTGTCACTGTGACGCAGCATGAAGCAGAGACCAAGCCCGAACACTTCACTGGCGAACTGCTCAGGCGGCAACACGTATCCACCATCCGGCAATTCCGTCAACAGCAGCACGGGCATCGTGCGTGCGGGATCACACAAGACAAATCGTACAAACGCATCCAAGGTTCCCGCTTCCAACTGTGTCGGGATGCGCTGCAGCGGTCCGTCGCTCGACACCAGCGTGAACGGCACGTCGAGTTCGGACAGCAGTCGCGGGGGACGGACCGGCGGCGGCGCGCCATTGCCGACGCCACCATCGGTCCCGACGCGAATGTACAATTGGCGCTGTACGGCGCCGTTCCCGGCTGTGGTTGTCACGTACGTCACGTGCGTCGACCACTGCAGTCCGCGATCAAGGGGATCCGGCGCGTGCACCACGATGTCGGCCAATGCCGATCCGTTGTGCGTGAACGGCGCCCAGCGCAGAATGCGACCGCCGTCTAGCGTGTGGTTCGATGGCGCGTCCCAGCTGAGTTGCTGACTGGAATCGAGCCCGAGCCATGCGACACAGGCATCGAGGAAGGCGGCGTCGGCGTTGGTGGCAGTGCTGCGCGGGACCAAGTCGAAATGAAGCGCAAGTCGTGGTTGCACGGTCGTGTTGATTGGCATTTGGTTCTGCTCTTTCGTCGAATTCAAAAGAGTGCGAAACTGTCGGTCTATGCGAATTCTACTGCAACGAGTGAGTCGTGCTGAAGTGCGAATCCGTCCGGCGGCGTCTGATGAGACACCACGGGTGACGGGAAAGATTGCTGCGGGGTATCTGCTGCTGGTGGGCCTTGCTCCGACCGACACGCTGGCTGAAGCGCAGTGGATGGCAGATAAGATAACCTCTTTGCGACTTTTTCCAGATACTGAGGGTCGGATGAATCGTGATCTGCGCGAAGCAGGCGGGGCGCTGTTGGTGGTATCACAGTTCACGCTGTATGGGGACACGCGGAAGGGTCGTCGCCCTAGCTTTGTCGGCGCAGCGCCACCCGAAATAGCTGTGCACCTATATAGGCATATAGTCGATCTCTTCCGTGCTCAGCAGTTCCAGGTGGAAACCGGCGAGTTCGGAGCCATGATGGATGTGGAGCTGGTAAACGACGGCCCTGTAACGATTTGGCTGGAGCGAGACGCGCCGAACGCAGAGCCACAGTAGAACCCGGTAAGCCCGATAAAATCAGTCGATATTCCGGCGGTCATTCAACCGATCGATTTCATCAGCGCCCTCTCGAGATCGGCAATGATGTCGTCGGCGTGCTCAAGCCCCACGCTCACTCTCACTAAACCGTCTGAAATGCCGACGGCCGCGCGCTCGGCCGGTGTCAGCTTGCTGTGTGTGGTCGAGGCCGGATGCGTCACGATGGTCCTGGTGTCCCCCAGATTCGGCGAATGCGAACACAGCGTCACCCCGTCGAGGAACCGGCGACCTGCGTCCAGTCCACCCCTGACCGTCAACACCACAATGCCGCCACCCTGCGACATCTGACGTCGCGCCAGCGCCACTTGCGGGTGTGAGGCGAGGAACGGATAGCGCACCGACTCGAGTGCGGTATGACCTTCAAAATGTTGCGCGATGGCAAGCGCATTCGAACAATGCCGATCCATGCGCACGGCGAGTGTCTCCAGCGACTTGGACAAGAGCCACGCATTGAAGGCGCTCATGGCGGGTCCGGTGTGTCGCGCGAAGAAGCGGCAGTCCGCGATGAACGACGCCTCGCCGATGATCGCGCCGCCCAACACCCGTCCCTGACCATCCATGTACTTCGTGGCCGAGTGAATCACCGCCGTGGCCCCGTAGTGCAGAGGTCGCTGGAGATATGGTGTGGCAAAGCAGTTGTCGACCACGAGATCGACTCCGCGCGCGCGCGCGAAGGCGCCCAGCCACTCCAGATCGATCAGCTCAAGGCCGGGATTCGACGGCGTCTCGACAAACAGCAGTCGGGTGTTTGGACGCATGCTGCGCGCCCAATCGTCCTGGTCGGCTCCGTCCACATAGTCAGTCTGCACACCCCACTTGGGCAGAATGCGCGTGAAGATCTGATGGGTTGAGCCGAACAGTGCGCGCGAGGCCAATACGTGATCGCCACTGGACACGCGCGATGCGATCGACGCGAACACCGCCGCCATCCCCGACGCCGTGGCAATGCCGTCGGCACCACCCTCCATGCCGCACAGCTTCTGCACGAATTCATCGGTGTTCGGGTTCGCATACCGGCTGTAGATATTGCCGCTGACTTCGTCGGCGAAGAGCGCGCGCGCATGCTCGGCATCGTCGAACCGGAAACTCGACGTGAGGTACAGCGGTACGGAATGCTCGCGTTCAGCCGTGATGGGGGCTTGGGTGCGAATGGCGAGCGTCTCGAAGTGCGGCGTGTCAGACATGAAACCGTCAAGAGGGGTGCGAGTGCGTCGTGCGACGTCGTAACTTAGTGCCATGGTCGCCATAACCTCCCCGCCGGGGACGCTCGTGCGTGTCGTCCTCGCCTCGCAGTCGCCCCGTCGGCGTGACTTGCTCACGCTGGTCGGCATTCCGCATGACGTCCGCCCCGCCGATGTCGACGAAACGGTGCTGCCCGGCGAGTCGCCGGTGCCGCACTGCGAGCGGTTGGCTCGCGCCAAGGCGGCGACGCTGGCCGCTGCGGAACCCGACGCGTTGGTGATTGGCTCGGATACCATCGTGGTGATTGACGGAGATATCCTCGGCAAGCCACGCTCGACAGACGACGCCTGCGCGATGTTGGGACGCTTGAGCGGCCGGACCCACATCGTGTTCACTGCGGTCGCCGTGGCTTGGCGCGGTCGCACGGTCTCGGGTGTGGAAGCGGTCTCCGTCACGTTCCGCTCGCTCTCCGCCGACCAGATTGCCCAGTATGTCGCCACGGGTGAGCCGATGGATAAGGCCGGCGCGTACGGTATTCAGGGATATGGGGCCACCATCGTCGAGCGAATTGACGGCGACTACTTTGCCGTCATGGGATTGGCGCTTGGTCGACTGGTGGGGCTCATGGCGGAACTGGAGGTGCAATATGCATTCGGCCCACTCACGGCCGACTAGCAATCCGAGCGAGCCGCGCATCGGCGTAGCGTTCCTTCCATCGCCGCAGCATCGCGTGCACATCATCGACGCCAATGCGTTGCATGCGGTCGTGCCGGTACGTCATGTCCAGCGGATAGTCCTCGCCCGGATCGCCGTACGCGTCGATCAGCAGGTCGCGGGCAAAGTCGTACGGGCCGACGCGCTTGGGATTCGTGTAGCCCATGAGACCAACCACCGGCGTGCGCAGCGCCACCGCGAGGTGCAGGGGACCCGTATCCGGTGAGAGCGCCACCGCAGCGCCATCGAGAATAGCGGCGAGGCGCCGCAAACCACTGCCCAACGCCGAATGCGCCATGGGCGCTGCGCGGAGAATCGTTGCCTCAGCGGCCAGCTCGCGGGCAGAGCGTCCGCCCACCAACACGGGCTGCAACCCGAACTCATCCCAGAGCAGGTGACACACGCGCGCCCAGCGCTCCGGCATCCAGTCCTTTTCGGGCTTGCTGGTTGCGACCACGATGGGTGCGATCGGCCGGTCGAATTGCGACAGGAACTCGCGTTGCCACTCCCGCTCCGGCTCGTTCCACGGACCAAGCGTCCACTCAGGCGCCCCGTGCGGGATTCCGATCGCGTCGAGGAACTCGAAGTATTGGTCCTGCACATGCTGTCCGCGATGCGGCGCAATGCGATGCGTGGTGAACAGTGCATTCGCGTCACGCGCGCGTGCGCGATCGAATCCCAGCTTGATGGGGCTCTGCGTGAATGCCGTAACGAGTCCCGCCTTGAAGTACACCTGCAGCGCCAGCACTACATCGAACGGCCGGTCCGCCAATGCACGACGCACATCCAGAAACGCGCCCCATCCGCGCGCTCGGTCGAAGACGACGATGTCATCAACCAGCGGATGCCCGCGCACGAGCGTGGCAGGTCCCGGCTGCAACACCCAGGTAATCCGGCTGGTGGGTGCGTGCGCCTTCAGTGCGTGCACCAGTGGCATGACGTGCACGGCATCACCCACGGCGCTCATCATCACGATACCCACGCGATCCAGACGCAGGGGTGGCAGCGGAGGTGACGTAGGATTCGCGCTCACGTGATAGTCTCAGTGAGTGCCATGGCGGTTGCGTCACGGGCAAACGTCTCCACCACGTCCTCCGACAGATCGCACCCGAACTGCGTGCGCCACTTTCGCATCGAACGGATCAAGCGCGTGACATTGTCGCGCATGACGTGCGCGGGCGTGTGTGCGGAATCCCATCGGACGACGTCAACGTCTATGATCATGGCGGTCAGCGACCCGCCAACCTCCCGCCTGAGCAACACATTCTTCACGTTGAGATCGGGATGCCGCACGCGGGCCATCGCCAGACGCGCCAGCAAGCCGTGCGTCGCGGCAAGGGCGTCGTCGCGATCGATATCGGGAACAAGACCGGCGGCGATGGTGCCCAGATCGAATGCGTCGGGCACGAAGCGCGAGACCACATCGACGCGCCGCAATCCGAATGCGGCGTGATAGGACGCGAAGCCCAACACGTCGGTCGTCGGAATGCCAAGACTCCGCAGCCGGAGCGACGTCGCAAATTCGCGATCGGCCCGACGCGTGCCACGAAAGCGGTCGCCGGTGAGCGGCGCCAGCAACCCGCCGTGCCACGCGTGCCGGACGACCACCAGTGTACGCGTTTCGGGTAACGCCGCCACGTACACCGGAGCGCGACCCCGCAACGCGCGCGGCTGCGGTTGCTCCGCGGCCCACTCATATAGCGTGCCGTGCGCTTCGACCAAGGCGACCAGCGTGTCCGCCAGCGCGGGAATGGCCGAGACGTCGGCGCCGACCACGTGTCGCGTCACGAGTGCCGTCGGCGAGATCACCCTCACTGCCGCACTTCCCACACGCCCATGGCATTGCCGGCGCGTCGCTCGGGCACCACGTCGGCGCGCGCGAGCAGCGAGGCGCTGCCACCGAGCGCCACACGCATCGCGTCGGTGATCAGAATCTCGCCTCCGCGCGCCCGCCCGCACAGCTTGCTCGTGAGATTCACCGTGTCGCCAATCAGTGTGTATTCGAGTCGGCGCGGCGAGCCGATGTTGCCGAGGAACGCCTCACCACAGTGGATCGCCACACCGGCGTGCAACTCCGGTCGTCCTTCTGCGCGCCATCGCGCGTTGAGCGTCTTGAGCGCGGCGCCCATGGCCTGCGCGGCGGCCAGCGCGCGAGGCGCGTCGTCGTCGCGAGCCAGTGGAGCCCCCCAATACGCCAACAGGGAATCGCCAATGAACTTGTCCAGCGCACCGCCGTGGGCAAAGACGCACTCGACCATCACGCCAAAGTACTCATTGAGCTGGTTGGCCATTTCGATCGGCGGCAGCGACTCGGCGATGGCGGTGAAGCCGCGGATGTCACTGAAGAGCACGACCACGTGCTGACGAGTCCCTCCCAGCGTGATCGATCCGGAGGTCGCGGCGATCCGCTCGGCCAACTGCGGTGAAAAATACCGCTCGAAGTTCTCTCGCACGTGCGCCGCGTGACGCAATTGCGATGCGGAGGCTTCGCGTTCAACGGCCGCCGCGGCAATGCCCGCGAAGGCGACCAGGAAATGCAGATCGTCGTCGGCAAATGCGCTGGCGCTTCGCACATTGTCCACATAGGCCACACCAATGGTGACCTGTCCTTCTCCCAAGAGCGGTGCGGCCATCGCGGAACGCACCGCTTGACGGACGACCGATTCGCCCGCGGTGCGCGTGTCCTCACGCGCATCGTGGGTGAGCAGCGCCACCTGTCGTTCCGCCACGCCGTTCACGATGGCCCGCGGCACCGACCGCTCTGCATCGGCGCCGTGCGCATCGCGCGCGATGCGCAACTC
>JBEBIR010000518.1:0-3189 GCA_040080315.1 Gemmatimonas sp. | reverse complement strand
CCGTAGTGAATTCGGGACAGTCGCGGGACGTCGATGAAGTCGTCACCAAGCAACTCCTCCCAAAGCGCCTGAACAGGGGAGATCTTGGTGAAGAACCGATGGCCCCCGATGTCGAATCGATAGCCTTTGTAGCGGGCCGTCTGAGAGATACCACCGACCATATCGGTGCCTTCCAGCACCGTGACGGCGAAGCCGCGCTTGGCCAGCAGGTAGGCGATGGTCAATCCGGCCGGGCCGCCGCCGATAACCACCACATGATCACCCTTCCGCAGCGTTTGCACGTCGCGGAATTCGGGTGGAGATTCGAGGTCAGAATCGGCGCCGGTAGCGTCGACGGTCAGGGCCATGCATGCTCCACAATTATTACCCGATCTTCGGTTGACGCGTTGCAAAGGGACGACGTTCGTGGATAGGATCTAATCGGTTGAGTTTGCTGGCGCAGGGCAAGGCCCAACCGGGAAATAGCAGCAACGGCTAATGCCAGCGGTGTGACGATTCAGGCAGTCGGCATGTCACGGTTACGTAGGCCTCCCTCTTCACTGACCCTCTAGAAAAGGAGGGGCTACCAGGAAACTGCATTCGATGGCCCTCCCGTCTGCCAAGCGCATCGCCGTCGCGAACACGGTTGGCTACGGAATCGCCCTTGCCGTTTCGTTCGTTCAAGCGCCGTTCCTGATTCGGCTACTCGGCGACGAACGGTATGGGCTGTGGAGCCTTGTTGGCCTGATCACCGGCTACTATGGATTGCTGGACTTTGGCACCCGCGGCGCGGTCGGCTACTTCGTTTCAAGGGCCCGCGCGAGAAACGACGCGCAAGAGACCGCCGAGACCACGGCCTCCGCTTTCTGGTTCCTGGTGGCCGCCGCCCTGCTCGTGTTGCTGGTCGGGCTCGTCGGGTTGTGGTCGTTTCCGGGGCTGTTCGGCGTCCCCAGCGGAATGCTTGCGCAAACACGCGCGGCGTTTGCCATCGCGTTGGTCACCATGGCACTCTCGCTGCCGCTCGACGTCTTTCCGGCGGTGGTGAACGGCTGTCGGCGGGCTGAGATTGTTGCCCTCAGCGAAACAGTCGTTCGCGTGATGACGATGGTGGCGATCTTTGCGGTCCTGCCGAGCTATAATCGCCTCGATATGTTGGCGATGGCGAATCTGGCCGGGCGAGTGATGGTGTGGGGAGTCGCCGCCCTTACCGCCCATCGATTGGATCTGAACTGGAGCGTTCGGCCTCGATTTCTCCGGCTGGCGCGTTTGCGGGAGATCGTCAGATACGGATTGCAGTCATTCGTGGGAAACGTGGCGGGCACCTTCGTCGAGCGTCTGGACTCGCTTGTCATCGCCATCTCGATGGGACCGCAGATGGTCACGTACTACGTGATCGGTCAGTCACTCGTCAACTACCTCCGGCAAGGCGTGAACGCGATCACCCTTGCCCTTACGCCGTTCTTTGCAGACCTCAATGCCAGACGGCAGGATGATCGAACGCTCGAGTTGTTCCTGGGAGGCACGCGGGCGGCGACGCTGGTCACCGGCTTAATCGCGGGTGGGTTGCTGGCCTTTGCGCCCGACTTCCTCACGCTCTGGGTCGGCCCGCAGTACGTGAGTGGGGAGTGGACGCGGCGGTCGGACGTCGTGTTGCTGGTCCTGCTGACTGCCATGATCCCACGATTCATCCTCAGCGCGGGCCATCAGTATTTGTTCGGCACCAACCAACAGGGCTATTTGTCGCGTGTTGTCGTCGTCGAGGGTGTCGCCAACCTCGCGCTCTCTCTGCTCCTGGTGGGACCATTGGGTCTCGCCGGAGTCGCCATCGGATCGGCTATTCCGTCGCTGGTGTCGCACGGGTGGTTTGCGCCGAGATTCATGGCCCGCGCCCTTGGCATTCACGTGAGAAGGATCGTGATCGAGGGGCAACTTCCCGGGCTACTGTGCGGCGTGGTGGTGACAGTCGTTGGCATGCTGCTCGCCCGCGTTTCCCGTCCCATCACCTGGGGTGCGCTGGCAATCGACGTCGGCCTCACGCTGCTGATTGCCGCACCGATCGTGTGGCAAGTGGGGCTGACAAACGCGGATCGAGAAATGTTGCGACAAGCGACGCGCCGCCGCCGAATAGCTACGTCATGACGGCGCCGTCACGGTGACGGCGGCGTTGCGCCGCTCGTCGGTCGTCACTACAGTAGTGGCAACCTCAACCATCCGTTGTGAAACTCCTCCACGTCGTCGGCGCCCGCCCGAATTTCCCCAAGTTGGCACCAGTGTATCGAGCGGGAGTGTCGGCGGGGATCGAGCAAGTGATTGTGCATACGGGTCAGCACTATGACGACTTGTTGTCTGAAGGGTTCTTCCGGGATCTGCAGATTCCGAGTCCTCACGTCAACCTTGAGGTCGGGTCAGGGTCGCACGCGCAGCAGACAGCCCGAATCATGGAGCGTTTCGAGCCGGTCTTGATCGCTGAACAACCCGATTGGCTGGTGGTATATGGCGATGTCAACTCCACCATGGCGACGGCGCTGGTCGCCGCGAAGCTCGGTGTTCGCATTGCGCACGTGGAGGCCGGGCTACGAAGCGGGGATCGAACTATGCCCGAGGAAGTCAATCGACTCGTGGCCGACCGCCTCGCGAGCTTGCTGTTGACACCCTCGCGCGACGCCGGTGACGCTTTGCGGTCTGAGGGCGTGCTACCCGAACAGATTGTGTTTGTTGGCAATGTCATGATCGACTCACTCCTACATGCGCTGCCTTCTGCAATCGCGACTGGCACCGCAGACCGACTGGGAAGACCCGGCGAGCACGTGGTGGTGACCCTGCATCGACCGTCCAATGTCGACAATCCGGCGCGACTACGCGAGCTTGTCGAGGCGCTGGCGCAAATTGCCTTGGTCCGACCGGTTCTGTTCCCCGTCCACCCTCGAACACGCGAACGGCTCGAGCAGTGCCAGCTCGACACGGGCGCCGTTGTCCTCATGGATTCCCTGCCGTACTTCGAGATGGTCGACCTCGTGCGAAGCGCCTATGCGGTCGTCACCGATTCCGGAGGCCTGCAGGAGGAGACTACCGCGCTCGACGTGCCTTGTTTTACGGTTCGCGACAATACCGAGCGCCCGGTGACCGTTACCGAGGGCACCAATCAACTGGTCAAGCATCCCAGCCAACTTCCCCAGTTGGTCGCTGGCGTGTCGCGGAGCACGTCACACA
>JBEBIR010000517.1:0-3191 GCA_040080315.1 Gemmatimonas sp. | reverse complement strand
CCACGGCGTCCGTGAGCGCGTCGTCTTCGATGCGGAAGCGGGCACTCACCGGACGCGCTTCGCCGCCTTCTTGGCCGGCCGTTTGGCGGGGGCCTTGTCGAAGGTGAAGAGTTGCTCAGGACCGACGTGCAACGCCTCACACAGCGCTTCGAGAGTCTCGCGATCGAAACTCCGCTCCACCTTGCCAGAGGTGCGGACCAACCGGTACGCCTTGGTTGCCGTTATCCGGCCCTTGGACTCCACATGCAACCGCCACGCACTCCACGCGCCGCCGGGGGCCGCGGAGAGTAGTTCGGGGATGCGTAGGCGAAGCTCCATCGGGGCAAAGTATCAGGGGTGGTATTGCGCCCGCAACGTGTCACCCGTAGTATATCACCCGTAGCACCTCTGATAACCTTTCCACTCAGGAGCCGTCCCGATGCCCAAGCCCAAGCAGCCGCCCTATCTGCTCCCTCTCCCACTCCGCTCTCTGCACTCTCTTGCCACGGAGTGGCACCGCGTCGCGCTCGATCTACTCTCAGCCGCGAATCGCATCGGGCTACCGGCCGGCGAGAATGACCAGGGGATGAATGCGGTTCTTGAGCGCGCCGCGATCGTGTCCGCGCTGACGGGCCTCCCGCTTCGAGATCTGGCGATGATGGCGCTTGGCAAGAAACCGATGAAGGACTCAGCTGCGGCCTTTCTCTTGGATAAGGCGGAACTGATGCAGGGGATGCGCTTTTTGGCGAACGGCCCACTAGACGGCGGCTCCGACGGGTACACCCGCGAATGGCCGGCGCTCGTGCGCCTGTTCACGCATGGCGAACTGAATGTGCCGAAAACGGCAAAGGCTTCGACACCGAAGAAGCCACGAGCGCGGAAGACGGCTGCAGTCTGAGGTTGGCGAGCACTAACGAAAACGGGGGCGCCGATGGATGGCGCCCCCGTTGTGCGTTGCAGGCCGCTCGGCAGTGCGACTACAGGTCTTCGTATCCGTCATCGGGCGGTCGATACAGCTCTGGCCAGACCTGAACATTTGTTTTGCACTTCGGGCAGTACGCGTCGGTACCTCCTTCGAATGTCTGCATTCGCATTTGGAGTCCGTTCTCGTGCCAGCATCGAGGGCACCATGGACCGTCCTTTCCCGGCCGCCTCTCAGCGCCGGTCCAATAGACCTGCTTATCCGGCACCATCAACTCCTTCATCTTCACCTGCTGCTCCAGTTCCGCTACGCGCGATTTTAGCCGGCCGTTATCAGCCAGCAGCGCCTCGCACTTCTGGAAGATCTCCTCTCGTTGGTTGGCAAGCGCGACTTTGTCCGACATGAGCGTCACATTATCGTGCGCGAGAATGATCCCAACGATCGCTCGCACTTTTGTGGCGAGGCTTTCGAATGTCACTTGATGGCCAGCGTTGAATGATGGTGCTTCCGCGTCACGCGGCTTTGGTCTTCGCGGCGCCGCCAAAGCGGTCCATGTAAATCGCCGCGAATCGTCCAAGGCTATGCATCTTGAAAGTCGGCGGCTGAGTGGAGGTCGAAATGTCGTCCACCCGGAAGTGCTGCATCCACAGCAGAGCCCAGTGGTCGTACCGCGTCCATGCGCTCAGTCCACGAACCGGGTCCTCGTGTTGCCACGAATCGACCGCCTTGCCGCCGGCAATAGCTCGGCGATGCATTGCGTTCGCGAAGGCGCTCTCTACCTCTGACCACGCGGGGGGGCCGACGCGAGTTTGTGATGTCTTGGACGGGCGGCCGCGCTTCGTTTGCGGTCGTGTGTGTAGCTCCGCGGCTTCTATGCTGGTTCTGCCATCCCACACAACCTCTGCTACGCTCGCCTCGCGATAGGTACCGAGGTCGAGCGCGTGAAGCATTGGCAGATCGAGTCCGTACTGAGGCGTCAAGCGTCCACCTGGTGCGTGTTCTCCTGTCGCGCAAAAAAACGTATCGACGCCGAGTCGTCGCAGTAGCGCCTGCACGTCGCCGCCCGGTCCGCGCGTGTAGACGCTCCAGTCTTGCGTGATGGTCTTGGCCGTAATCTCCGGGGTTCTCCGGCCGAATGCATTGCACGCGAAAGCAAGATCCGCGGGCGACTGAAGACCGAGCGAAGCACACTCTTGTTGGAAGCGAGAGAGACTCCACGCTGGCGTTGACCGCATCACAAGTCCTCGGCGGGAAATTCGGGGGGTAATTCCGGACTTCTTAACTCTAATAGGTCCCGGCAATATGGAAGAGAGACGCAAGGGCACCAAACGCCCTACCCTAGCAACCCTCTCGACCGAGGACGCCCCTGATGCACACACCAGTCTTTCTAATTCCCGAATCCTACGCGCGGTCACAGACCGGCCTCTCCGCGAAGGTTTGGCGCGCCTTGCTGAAGTCCGGCCAGGGCCCACGCTACGCGCAGCTTTCTCCTAGAAGGCGAGGTTTTCTGCAAGCTGACGTCTCCGACTGGGTCGCTTCCCGATTCGAGGCCACGCGCACGGAACGGGACGCGGTGATTGAGCAGGAGCCCGAGGTGACGACATGAAGTTCACCTTCCGGCCTGTTAGCCCCGGCAAGCAGAAAGGCGGAGTCCTCTGTGTGCACCGCTCCAGGGTTCTCCGTCATGAAGTCGTTGACGGCGAAGTACTCGCGCTGGTACCGATGTCGTCGTTCGAACCCGATCGCTACTTCAGAAAAGGCGCCACGATTACCGCCGACGAACTGGCCGCCCTGCGTCGAGAGTTTCTCGTCGTGAGAAACGGATGGGCGGAGTACGTTGACTCGAACGGCGGGTCCTACAATGCCTTTCCGATTGCGACAGCCGCACCGCCGAAGACGGTGTCTACGTGATCCCGCGCCCGATTCACGTCAACATCCCAGGCCGCGCGGTGCCCACTCCCGACCTCGCCTGCTGGCGTCCGACCTGCGTGAGGATGGACGCCCGTCGGCGCCGCATCCGCGCCAGTCGTATTCGCCCGTCGCCACTGATCACCGTGCCGCGCGTTCACCCCAAACCCAACATGCGATGAGTACCGCTCTCGATAAGGCCCAGCGCGTGCTGCTGGTGGAGAAGGAGCTGGAGGAAGGATTGCGCACGGCCGCGAAGGCCGAGTCGGCAAGCTCTCCAAAGTTCGTCCAGTCGCTCGCTGACAGTGCGACCGACACGATGATCGAGCGCGCGAAGACCGCTGCGACCGAGGCGAAGAAGCATCTGCCCGATCTGGATAAG
>JBEBIR010000516.1:0-3197 GCA_040080315.1 Gemmatimonas sp. | reverse complement strand
CTCCTTCGAAAGTGAGCTCGACTGGGTTGGCGCGCAGGCCAAGGATTCGTGGAACTGGTCGAGACTCAACAGCGTCGTCGTCGGCCTTGACTACGAAAAAGTCAAGAGCGTCAGTCACTCATACACACGCACGGGCGACGAATCTGCGCCGTTCTCTGCGAACAGCAACAAGCGTACGGCCGGTTTCTACGCCGAGAACATGCTGAAGGCGCGGGGCGGCCGCACGGTGGTCGCAGTGGGCGCGCGCGTTGATCGCATCACGACCGAGACGGTGGCCACGCCCCTCAAAACCAACTTTACGCCTTCTGAGACCACCTTCACGGTGTTCAATCCCAGCCTCGGCATCAAGCACGAACTGGTCAAGGGCCTGCGCGGGCACTTCACGGTGGGACGCGCCTTCATTCCGGCCGAGGCGTCGATGCTGACCGGCTTCACCACGACGATCGTCAGCGGGCGCACGCAGATCAGCCAGGGGAACCCGGATCTGAAGCCGGAGCGCAGCACCTCGTTCGATGTCGGCGCCGAATGGACCAGCCCCGCCACGCGATTCGACGTCACAGTCTTCCGGACGGTGGTGAAAGACCGCTTCATCTCCAACGTCGTTGTGAGTAATCCGGCTCCGCCGGATCCGATCATCCTCTCCGTGACGAACGGATTGGATGCGCACATCAGCGGACTGGACCTGGAGGTCGAGCAACGGCTCGGCGGTCGCGTAGGCGTGTTTGCCAACACCACCCACTACTTCGCCCGCAAAGAGCGGCTCGCGACGGGCGCGGAGCAGGACATTCTCAATGTGGCGCTAAACACCGTGCGCGCCGGCGTGGACATGGATTTCGGGCGTCTCAGCACGCGCGTGTCTGGGCGCTACGTGCAGGGCCGCAAGGACAACAACTTCAACGCGCCGGGCTTTCCCATCATCGACTACGACAACTTCACGGTCGTTGACGCGAGCGCAACCTATCGCCTCGTGCGGCAGCATGCGATCCTCCTCGCGATCAACAACGTCTTCGACTCGTTCTATTACGAAAAGCTGGGCTATCCGCTGCAAGGCGCCTCGTTCCGGCTGTCCTACCGGCTCGGGTTCTAGTCATGTGGCGTGTCTGTCTGTCCGCCATCGTTTCGTTGGGGGTGATCGTCGCAGCGCAGAGGCCGGAACCTTCTGTCGCCGCGTCGAACTTCACGAGGGGGTGCGCCGAGAAGTTCGACGCAGCGGCCGACTACTTTCCGGACCGGGTCGCGATCGAGGACGCTGCCAACTTCCGCGTCGAGTATCGAAGGTCCTACAAGGTCATCACGATCAAAGAGGCCCACCCCGGAGGTCCAGCCGAGCGGTACGTACTCCTCCAGTGCGGCGCGCCGGTGCCAACGCTCGAAGGAGAACTGACCGGCGCTCAAATCGTCACGGTGCCGATCACGTCGTTGTTCGTGTTTTCCACAACGCATTTGTCACTGCTCGCAGATCTCAACCGCGTCGATGTGCTCACCGGTGTTGCACAACGGAATGTGGTGATGGATCCGCAGGCCGAGGCACGGATCAGGGCTGGCAAGGTTGTCGAGTTCGCCAAGGTCGGTCTGGTGATCGACGTCGAGCGTGTCGTCACTTCCAGGCCTTCGCTCCTCATGGTTGGCGGCACGTCAAGCGCGACGCTCGCGGTGATTCGGAATGCCGGCGTCCCGGTGGTCGCGAATACCGAATGGCTCGAGCCGACCGCGCTCGGGCGCGCTGAGTGGCTGAAATTCATGGCGTTGTTTCTGAACGAAGAGCGCGAGGCGCACCTGTTGTACGGCGCAATGAAAGACCGGTACCGGTCACTCAGCGCGCGCGCGACCGCGCGTCCCGATGCCGAGCGGCCGTTAGTCATGACTGGCCGGAGCACGCGCGGCATGTTCACCATTGCCGGCGGCCGTTCGTACGTCGCCGCGCTCATCAAGGATGCCGGTGGCCGCTACGCGTGGGCGGATAACACCGCCGTCGGCGCGGCCTCGGTCGATCTCGAGGCGCAGGTTCAACGAGCTGCGAGCGCCGACGTCTGGATCAACGGCGGAGGATGGAAGAATCTCGCCGTCATGCTGGAAGACGAGCCCAGATATGCCGCGTTCAAGGCCTATCGGCAGGGACAGGTGTGGGTCTACGAGCGTCGGGAAACGCCGACGGGAGGCAATGACTACTGGTCTCGCAGCGTGACGCACCCGGACCTCGTACTCGCGGACCTCGTCAAGATCTTCCACCCAACGCTCAGGCCAGACCATGTATTCGAATGGTACAAGCCGGTGCCGGCGCGGTAACCGCATGGCGAAGCGTGAGGCGGTGATTCTCGTCGGTCTGGTGGTGGCGCTGAGCCTGGTGTTTCTGCTGTCGCTCGCGCTAGGCTCGACGCCCATACCCTTGCGCCGCGTCGTCATGGCGTTGATAGGCACGTCGCCAGACGACGACGCCTCGGTGATCGTCGTGACGACGATCCGGCTGCCTCGTTCCGTGACGGCTATGCTCGCCGGCGCCTCGCTGGGCATTGCCGGCCTCCAGATGCAGACGCTGTTCAGGAATCCGCTCGCGGACCCGTTCGCACTCGGCATCTCCTCCGGCGCCAGCCTCGGCGTGGCGCTGGTCGTGCTGGGTTCGGGCTATGGCGCGGCAGCAGCATTCGGCACCGCCATGGGGATGCGCGGCGATGCGCTCATTACCGTGGCGGCGATTGTCGGTGCGGCCCTCGTGCTCGGCTTGGTGTTGGTGGTGTCCAGCCGCATCGCCAATCCGACGACGGTGCTGATTCTCGGGCTGATGTTCGGATACGCGGTGTCGGCCATCGTGACCGTACTCGTCGGTGCCAGTCAGCCCGAGCGGCTGCAGCAATGGGCGCAGTGGGGATTCGGATCGTTCTCGGGCGTGACCTGGCAGCGGTTGCAGATCTTTGGGCCGTTGACCTTCTTCGGCGTGTTGATCGCGTCGATGACCACCAAACAGCTCAACGCACTGCTGCTCGGCGAAAGCTATGCCAAGTCGATGGGCTTGGCGGTGAGACGCGCGCGCCTATTGACGATGCTGGGGGCGTCGGTGCTTGGCGCGGTCGTGACGGCCTTCTGCGGTCCCATCTCATTTCTCGGTATTGCCGTGCCGCACGTGTGTCGTGGCCTCCTCGGCACCTCCGATCATCGAGTCCTCGTGCCGGCGGTCGTGCTGATGGGAAGCACCGTCGCGC
>JBEBIR010000515.1:0-3198 GCA_040080315.1 Gemmatimonas sp. | reverse complement strand
TCCCGCCCCTCGGGAGCAGACGCCACTCCCAGTATCCCCGGTGGACCAGATCCTGTCGTGCTGCGCGTCGCGCGGGACGGCGGCATCATGACGGCCTACGCCTACCCTCGGCTGGACTCGGCGCTCTGGCGTTCCACGTCACGCGCGCCGGCCTTGGGTGAAGTGATTGCGTTCGGCGCCGAGGATGGGTACTTGGCGGCCATGGACGCGCGTCGTGCTCCGGTTCGAGTCGACCTGAGACTGGGCGTTGTCACCGGGAGCAAGGACACGGCGCAACGCGCGATGTCGTCCGCCGACGGCGCCGCGATCTACGCGTTGACCGCCGACGGCGAGATCACGCGATTCACCCCGAGCGGTGGGGACTGGAAATTTCGACCCACCCTGCCGGCGTCCGCATTGTTTGCGCAGGCCGATGGCGCGCTGATTGTCGCGGGCGCCGTCGGGAAGCGCGCGGTCGTGTGGCGCATTCGACCACCAGGACAGGAGATCGTCGATACGATTTCGTTCGACGTCGGAGGAACCGCCAGCGCGAATGCGGCGATGATTGCCGCGACCGCGGGTAACATCGGTGATCGCATCTTCTTTGGCGCGAACGAAACGGTGATCGCGGTTCGGTCGCGCGACATGCAGCGCGCGCTGGAAGTCGACTTGGGCGATCCGGTACGCGCCATCGTCGCCACGCCCAGTGGCGATCGTTTGTTCGTCGCCCTCAATGATGATCCGTCCATACGCATCATCGATCGGTTTGAGGAACGGGTGAGCGCGAAGGTCAGGTTGCCCGACGCGCCTTCAGCACTCCGCATGGACCCGCTGGGCCGAATACTGCTGGCGAGAGGGCCGGCTGATACCGTCTTCGTCGTGAGTCTGGCTGACGACGGCGTACTTGGCGCGATTCGCACGGAATGGCGCGCGGATTTGCCTCTGGTGCTGGCCGACGGCGCCATCGCGATGGCGCGGGGTCGCGACGTCGTCCTCACCAAGGCACCCACGCTGGCTGACGGCCGGTCCATCGCGAAAGGCGGGCAGGACTTCTGGCACGGATTTCGGTGGAATGGCTTCCGCCCTCGCGCCGCGGGACTCGATCAGCCAGTCCAATTCCGTACCTCCGCGCCGCGGGATTCCTCCGACCTGGTCGATCGACGTCTGGATGTCCCGGCGGACAGCCTTCGGGCGGTTCCCCCTTCAACCGTGACTGGGCCACCTGCTGACGCAATAGACCGCCGTGATAGTGCCGTGACGGGCATGTTCACGGTATCCTTCGCGGCTGTGCAGAACGAAAAAACGGCGCGCGATCTGGTGTCACGCATTCGCATCGCAGGACAGGCGCCCCGTATCACCACATCAGAGCGGAACGGCACCACGCTGTATCGCGTGGTGATGGGGCCGTACTCGACCCGCGCCGACGCCGAGCGGGTAGGAAGGGCCTCCGGTCAGAGCTATTGGATATTCGAGGGGACGCCATGACCGGTATTCCGGCCGCACAACCTGATTCCTGGGAAAACGAAGGGCAGCGGCAGTCGCCACTGCTCGACAACGTGTTTGCCGCCGTTGTCGCGGGAACAGATGCAAGTGCCGCCGCCGCATTTGCGATTGGGGTGGCCCGTGCGCAGGGTGCGCGTCGCCGCGTCGCGATTGCTGATCTGGTTGGCGAATGTCCGCCGCTGGAGGCGATCAATCGCAGCGACGATCCGCACGGCATATCTGACAGTTTCCTGTATGGCGTGTCGCTCAATCGCATTGCCCGACAAGTCAATGCCGCCGGTAGCGTCTTCTTGATGCCCAGCGGCACCGAGGCGGTCGCGCACGAAGCGGTGTATGCGAACGATCGGTGGCGTCGGTTGGCCGCGGGATTTCACCAAGTAGGCGCGCTGCTGCTCGTTGTCGCCGTTCCTGGTGCGCCGGGATTCGCCGAGTTGTGCGGATATGTGGGCGCATTGCTGCCGGTGGGTGACACCACGTTTCCGATGCCGGTGGGCGTGCCGATCATCGCCCCACCGCCACCGCCTGCCGCGCCGCCGCCGCCACCTCCGCCGCGGGCGAAGGCGGCGCGAGCGCGACAAGCCGCCATCGAAACCAGCGAAGGTCGTCGACGCAAAGTGATTGCGGGCATCATCGTGCTTGGCGCGATTGGCATTGCCGTGGGCGCGTTCTGGTCCGACATCGTGACCCGCCTTCCCGCGCCGGTTGCCGCCTGGTTTGCGGTTCCGGCGACCGACACGAGTGAGATGCTGGTCAAGCCGACGCTGATGGATAGCGTCGTCCGGACGGACAGCACGGCGTCCGATAGCGCGACTTTCGGCGCCGACAGCGTGGCCCGTGACAGCACGACGCCGTCTGTCCCGCCAATCGCCAATCCATCCGATTCCGCGATCGCGTCGCGCTATGCCGTTTTTTACACGTCGGCCAATACGCGCCGCCAGGCGTTGGCCGACGTGCGACTGACATCACAGCCCGCGTTGGCGATTGCGCCGGTGTTGCTGGACGGTGCCGAGTGGTATCGCGTGTTTATTGGCGCGTCGACCGATCGCGATGGCGCCAACATTTTGCTCGCGCAACTGCGCGCGGCCAATATCATCAGCGGTGGCAACGTCACCATCGTGCCGTTCGCGTTGCGTCTTGAAGGCGGTGTGCCGGCGACGTCGATCGGCACCCGTGTGACCGAGTACGGCAAGCGGGGCATCATGGCGTACGCCCTGCAACAGAGTAACGGCAGTGCCACGCTGTACACCGGCGCGTTCGAATCGCCTGCTCAGGCATCGACGTTGGCGGATTCACTGCGCGCGCTGGGGATCACGCCCGTGCTGGCTTATCGAACAGGGAGAGCGTTCTAGTGCGGTTGACGAAGCTCGAAGTACACGGGTTCAAGGCGTTCGCGGATCACACCGAGTTCTTGTTCGAACGGGGCGTCACCGCGATCGTGGGCCCGAATGGCAGTGGCAAATCCAACGTGTCCGATGCGGTGCGCTGGGTACTCGGCGAACAGCGCGCCCGCGCCATGCGCGGTGCGAAGATGGAAGACGTGATCTTCCATGGGTCGTCGGCGCGCAAGGCCGTGAACATGGCGGAAGTTTCGCTGCACTTCGAGAACAACGACGGCGAACTGCCGGTGCCGTTCAAGGAAGTGGTGCTCACGCGTCGACTGCTGCGCTCCGGCGAGAGCGAGTATTTGCTCAATCGCGCGCCGTGTCGGCTGCGCGA
>JBEBIR010000514.1:0-3201 GCA_040080315.1 Gemmatimonas sp. | reverse complement strand
ACCCATGAACGCGGCGTAGAACGCGGCTTCCTTTTCGGCGTCGGTCACCTTCATCGAGAAGTGATCGAGCAACACCGTCTTCCACCCGGTTGGCGCAAACGGCGCCTTGAGCGGCGTCTTGATGCAGCTGGCGGTCGTGTCAGCGGCGCGACCGGCACATTGACCCTGCCCCAGCGCGCGCGAGAATGGCAGCGAGACCGCTGCGAGACCAAGTGCCTGAAGCAGCGTTCGGCGTGAGATCGCGCCACGGTCGAAGTCAGCGAAGAGGCGATTGATGTCGGTCATGGTCTGGGACGAAGGAGTTTGGCAGGACGGCATCGAGAGTATGCGACGCGCGATGGCCATCAACAAGACCGGCGTGCCTAACGTCGCCATTTGACCCACCAGCCTTGACTGGCCTGAGTTGCCTTTGTATATAACCTCAACGTTATGGAAAGAAACGGTTATACAACACTCGAACGCCTCGACCTGACCTTCGGCGCTCTGGCCCACCCCACCCGCCGCGCCATCCTGGCGCGGCTGGCGACGGGGGAGGCCACAGTGACCGAACTCGCCGAGCCGTTCGAGATGAGCCAGCCAGCCATCTCCAAGCATCTGAAAGTGCTTGAGCGCGCCGGTCTCATCTCGATGGACGTCGATGCGCAACGGCGTCCACGCAAGCTGGAACCGAAGCGATTGCAGGAGGCCGTGGATTGGATCGAACGCTACCGCGAGATCTTCGAACAGAACTACCAGCGCCTCGATGCGTTGCTGGAAGAACTCCAAGCCAAACCGTCCAAGCGCAAACGAAAGAAGAAGTAGCGCAGACATGTCGGCGCGCTGTTCGCTCGTTGGCCCTCAGGGCGGCGCGCAATCACGATGAAGCACCAAGGAGAAGACGATGCCGAAGCCCGCAGAAGTGACATTGCCGAGTGATCGCGACGTTCGCGTCACACGTACGTTCAATGCGCCCCGCCAATTGGTGTGGGATGCGCATACCAAGCCGGAACTCGTGCAGAAATGGCAAGGCTATGATGGCTGGGATATGCCGGTGTGCGACATGGATGTCCGCGTCGGCGGCACATACAAGTGGCAGTGGAGAAATCTCGAAGACGGCAACCAGTTCGGATTCTTCGGCACGTTCACCGAAGTCAACGGCCCGTCGAAGCTTGTCCACGCACAGTACTTCGACGCGGGCAATACGGACTTCGCCATGCCCGCTGGCGATCCCTGCATCGTGTCACTTGAACTGAGTGAGCAGAACGGCGTCACGACGCTCGCGTGCAATCTGACGTTCGCGTCGAAGGAAGCGCGCGATGAGGCGGTCTCCACCGGCATGACCGACGGCATGGAGCACAGCTACACCCGCCTCGACGACGTGGTCAAGGCTGCCGCGTGAAGGGAGAGACGGGCGGATGCGGTGGAGTAGGTGGAAACGCAACCGCCTCGGCGGAAATTCAATCCACGTGCGTCGTCGTCAGCACGCGGTGACGCAGCTCCATGAACTTCGGGTCCCTCTCGAACGCCGCGAACGGATGCCAATCGACGCCCATCAGAATGCGCATCATCCGTCATGACACTGCAACGCGGCGACAGATCGCCGATATGTGCTCCGTCGCCGCGCGGCTTGAGCCGGGCGTATCGGTGGATACCGTTGTGACGGCGATCAGCGCGCATCTGGGTCGCAAGGTCGCGCGCGAGGGTGACCTGCCGCGCGGCGGCGATTTCCTCACGCCACGTCTTGATCGGGCGCCGCATGCCTACTACTGGCAGGCGCCCCAACACGATGTGTATCTCGTGGCGCACGGCAGCAGTGATGTACGCGTTGAGGTGCATGCCATGGCCGATCGAACGAAGTTGGACAAGTATTCGCCGGATCGTCCGGAGCAGCGGATTCCGCAGTCGACAGAGCGACCGTAGCAGCGGCTCTCGCGCCAACGGCAATGCTGGGTCATCGTTTCAGCATGGTTCGTGGAGAAGAGTGACCTGCTGAGCTACGGGAAATCGCCATAGCGCACGCGACTCTTCCTCACGCTACTCAGGCGACGCCACCGGCTTCAATTCGGGACGCAGATGCGGATCGAACATTTTCTCCCGAATGAACAGCGCCGGAATGAGCCCAGTGAGCAGGTAGGCGCCGCCCATGACCATCAGCCCCACGCCGATCGACTGACGCGTCGCGATGAAACCGATGAGCGCTGGCGCGACGGCCGCGCCGACGCGGCCAATGTTGTAGGCGCCGCCCACGGCGGTTCCACGTATGCTCGTCTCGAAGCTCTCGGTCATGTACGTGGCATTCACGCCGTAGGGTACACCATACAAAAAGCCGAATATCGTGAGCAGGATGACGATGTTCCCCGGCGTATTGAACATGACCACGATCGGAATGAACACCGCGGTGCCCACGCCGCCGAAGACGTAGATCCATCGGCGGCCGAACGTGTCAGCAAGGTAGCCCGCGACAACTTTGCCCACGATCATCGCCAGATAGCTGCTCACCAGGTATCCCGTCATCTTCGTGAAATCGAACTTCAGTTCGGACACGAGATACGTGGGCAGCCAGTTGGCAACGCCGTAGTTGCCGAATTGGAGGAGGCACGCCGTCACTGTCCACAACGCAAAGGTGCGGCGACGTGACGGCGTGGCGAACACCTCCCGCCACTGCCCACGTTGCGACACAGCGGCTGTATTCTGCGTGGCCACCTTCCAGCTGGGCGGCTCCGGAACCGCGCGGCGGATAAACAGCGCCAGAAGCACCGGAACGAGCGCCAGCAGGAACATGGGACGCCACCCGTATCGGGGAATGATCGATCCGGCCAGCAGTGCGGCGACCACATAACCGAATGACCAACCCGCCTGCAGTGTGCCCAGCACCGTGGTCCGATGCTTCGTGGGCACGTACTCGGACATCAGCGTGTTGCTCACGACATACTCAGCCCCCAAGCCGAGCGCCGACACGAAGCGGAGCAGCGCGAATTGCCAATACGTTTGCGTGAGTGCGAGCCCCGCAGTGCCCACTGAGAACACCATGATCGTCCACACCACAACACGAACGCGACCGAAGCGATCTGCGGCCCAACCGCCAAGTAACCCGCCCACGGCCATGCCCAGCAGCGTGTAGCTGGCGAGCGATCCAGCCTCGACTTTCGAGATCTGGAACTCCCGCATCAAACTCGGCAGGCTGTACGACAGGAACATCAGGTCCATGCCGTCGACCATGAG
>JBEBIR010000513.1:0-3202 GCA_040080315.1 Gemmatimonas sp. | reverse complement strand
GCTTGATGGCCTCCTGGCTCGCCACGGGACCCATCGCGATGGTCTGTTTGGCATCTTCGAGCGTCGTGATGTCGAGATAGGGATCGAAGTTCTGGATCACACCCTGCTGCACCAGCACCAGGGAGAACACCAGCGACAGCGGCAGCAGCACGTAGAGCGTTCCGCGTGTCAGGTCTACCCAGAAGTTGCCCAACCGTCCACGCGCTTGCTCGCCGCGCCGAGCAATGCCGCGAACGAGCGCCACGGCCACCGCGATGCCGACCGCGGCCGAAATGAAGTTGTGGAATGCCAGCTGCGTCATTTGCGAGAAATACGACATGGTCGTTTCGCCGACGTAGCTCTGCCAATTGGTGTTCGTGGTGAACGAGGCGGCCGTCTCGAACGCCTGCCGATCAACCACCGCCGGGAGCTGCTGCGGATTCAGGGGCAGCAGGTGCTGTAGGCGCAACGCCACGTAGGTGAGCAGCATCGAGACAAGACTGAACAGCAGCATGCCGCCCAGGTACCGAGTCCAGTGCTGATCGTCCTGCTCGTCGATGCCACAGAGTGCGTAAATGGGACGCTCGATCACACGCAGCCATGTGAAGCTGCCATCGAAGACCCGTACGAGATACAACCCAAGGGGCTTGGCGATCGCGAGCACGAACAGCGAGAAGATCGCAATCTGCGTCCAGCCATTCATGGTCACGGCAACGGGCCCTCGGCGATGTCTGCGGCACCGCGCTTTCCCAGCGCTGCGCAGCCACGCACGTAGAGCAGCATCAGCGCGAAGAACAGTATCGCTCCGGCGATGTAGAGCAGGTCCAGCATGGTGTCGATCTCCTCGGGTTTGAGACAACCGGAGGATGCCTGGCCATTCGTGAACGACGCACAATCAAACGTCTCATTCCCACAAAGAACTCACAAAGAATGCGTCTTCCGGCGCTATCCTGTCGGCCCCTCCGCCGCCGGCAGGGTCAGCACAAACACGGCACCACCACCGATTCGCGCTCTGTACTGAAGGGTCCCGCCTTGCGCCTCCGCCAGTCCTCGCGCGATCGACAACCCCAGTCCCGTCCCGCGCACATCCGGTGGCGTGTTCGCCGGTCGATAGAAGGGCTCGAAGATCCGATCCACTTCGGCGTCGGCGACACCAGGTCCTTCATCGGCCACTTCGACGATCACGCATGCGCCCTCTCGTCGAGCGACGATCTCGATGGCGCCGTACGTGGGCGAATACTTGGCGGCATTCTCCAGCAGGTTGACCAGGATGCGGATTGACTGTGTGAGATCAAACAATGCGATCAGCATTTCGTCGGGCAGCGTTACCTCCACCGGATGACCCGACAGTGCCCCATGCGCGCGTTGCAATGCAGCGCCCACCAGATCATCCACGGTGTTCAGATCTACCACGGGCCGCACCACGCCCGCCTGAATGCGCGAAAGGTCCAACAGGTCGCCAACCAGCCGGTCGAGTCGATCGGCCTCGTCTTCTATGATGTGCGCGGCACTCGAGGGGCTCGTGTCCTGCATTTCGTGCGCCAGCGCCTTGATGGTGGTGAGGGGTGTTCGCAGATCGTGCGTGACCGCCATCAGCAGTGCGCTGCGAAGGGATTCCATGCGGCGCTCGGCTTCCGCACGCTCGGCCGTGGCCTCCAATCGCACGCGCTCGACACCAAGCGCCGCGTAGTACGACAGCGCGTCCAGCAGTCGAGCGCTGTCTGCCGTGAGCGCGTAGCGGTCGGCGTATCGTACGCTCAGCGCGCCAACCGGTCTTGCCCGCACCTCGAGTGTGCGATGGATCGTGTGAACATCCAGTCCGATCAGCGTTGCCGGATCGAGGCGCGTGGTGCCGTCAGGTAATCGCACGGCCACGTGCACTTTCTCTCCGAACCAGGCGTCGAGCGAATCGGCGGCGGTGATGTCGTCCTTGTGCTGTGGTGCGACGGTCGCGCGATTCAGTACACCAGTTGCATCGCGTTGATAGAGCTCCACCACATCGGCATCAAGCGATGTGCGGATCACTTCGGCAATTGCGTGGAGTGCCGCGCTCGCACTCGGTGCGGCCATCGTCTCCGCACCGAGCGCGGCCAGACGGTCCACCTCACTGGCTCTGGCCAGCGCAACATCCGCCGTGCTGCGCGCACGATAGAGGAGTTGCGCGGCGACAATGCCGGTCGCGAGAAAAGTTACGAGAACGAGAAAGTCGAGCGGATCCGCGATGATCAGCGTGTGGTACGGCGGCAGAAACAGGTAGTTGAAAGCGAGGAACGCGACCCCGGCGATCGTGAGGCCAACGGCGCGCCCACCAGCCGCACTCGCCCCCAGAACGACCAGGAGATACACCAACGCGACGTGCGCCTTGTCCAGGCGATCTCGCACCGCCAACTGCAAGAGCGTGGTGGCGATCAAGACCGCGAGCCACAGCACCCAGTGCCGCCGGCGCGTCACGAGCCGTCTACCGCGTCGGGTTCAAATCGGTAGCCCACACCCGGCTCGGTATGAATGAACCGCGGTCGGACCGGATCGTCCTCAAGCTTCCGTCGCAAGTGCCCGACATACACGCGCAGGTACTGCTGCGCGTCCCCCTCGGCATTGCCCCATCCAGCAGCGAACAGTTGACGGTGCGTCAACGTCTGTCCTGGATGCAGCACAAAGGCCCGCAGCAACGCGAACTCCGTGGGCGTGAACCGCACCAAGATGCCGTCACGCTCAACCCGGCGACGCTGCAGATCCACCACCCACGCGCCGAAGCTCGACACGACCGACGATGCAGGTGATGCCGTTCGGGCGCGTCGCAGCTGTGCCCGCACGCGGGCGACCAGTTCCACGGTGCTGAATGGCTTCGTCACGTAGTCGTCGGCACCGGCATCCAGCAGTGCCGCCTTTTCGGTGTCCTGATGGCGGGCCGACAATACCAGAATCGGCGCGTCCAACCATCGCCGGATTTCACGACAGACCTCAATGCCCGGCTTGTCGGGGAGCCCGAGGTCGAGAATAACCAGCGCCGGCTGCTCCGCCGCCGCCATATCAATTCCCTCTCGCGCCGTTCCCGCCTCGACCACCCGCACCGTCGTCCCGCAATCGTCGTCGCCGAGCAGCGCGCGCGCGGTCAGGGCGTGCCGGAGAGCGCGGCGAATGGGCGCTTCGTCGTCAACAACCAGAATGGTCAGCTGGTCGGCGGTCATGAACCGACAGACGTGTGGCGGCGCGACATGCCGAA
>JBEBIR010000512.1:0-3208 GCA_040080315.1 Gemmatimonas sp. | reverse complement strand
CTCCGGCCGGTCGCCAAGTCCGCCGACTATGACAGCGGGATCCGCGCGACTACTCAACGGGGACCACACCTGCTTCGCGCACTGGGAATCCACAACCAAACCGGTTTCGACGAGAAGGAAATCAACGTCACCAAGGCGATTCTTTACACGCTCATGCCACCGGGATCGGTTCTCAAGATACCGGATTCACTGTGGAACAGCCCCTTTTGGGGTTCCGCACTGGTCGGCTGTGCGCTTCGTGGCGTGCGCGTGCTGGTCATCGCGCCATCGTTCGCCAACGCGCCAGCGAGGTCGTTCGGATCGATGGTGCGAGCGCGCGAACTGCTCTGGCGTCTGGTCACCGTCTCCACACTGCTCGAACCGGACATTGCGCGCGCGGGTGGACTGCTCAAGGTCGGCCTCTTCTCGTCCAAACTCGAGGTCACCAACATTGCTGGCAAGTTGAATGCAGTGCACTCCACATTCGAGAAACACGAGTGGCTGAAGAGCCTGTTCGGCTTTGATCCGGGTGTGTACGCGGAGCCATCTCCCGCCATTCTCGCCGCATTGCAGGAACTGGCGCGCCAGCCGGCAAACGACTTCGAGTTCGAGTCGGACCATGTGCCGAAGCTTCACCTCAAGGTCAACTACTTCGCTTCCAGCGAAGCGTGGCGTGTGATGACTCGCCCCGAATGGGCGGAGCTGGCCAAAGTGTTCTGGCTGCAGCGCATCGCGCAGGCCGGTTCACGCGGGACAGTCAATGGACGTTTCGATCCCCGCCCGGAGACGGTCTCCGAGATCGGGGATGACATGTTGCAGGACTGGTCCACGCGACTGGCACCGCGTGATCGCGAACGTGTCGTGTTCTACACGATCATGGGCTCGCAAAACCAGAATGCGCGCAGCATGGTCACCGACGGCGAAGATGCGCTCGTCGTGTCGAACTGGCTGCCCGTTACGCCGTATCTGGATCTGATCGACCTGGTCGGACAGAGTCGCTGGGTGGAGAGCACGGATGAACTTGAGGCGCTGTTACCGGTCCAGTCGACCCTGCGCCGTTGGCTGGCTCATTGGGCCAAGATGGCATTCTAGAAGGGCTATTTCCGGAACGGAACCTTGCCCCGCTTTACGGCTTGGCGAACCGCCGTAGCTGGGCGACCGCGGCGGCGACACGGGCGCGCTCCGCGCTGGTAAGCCGCGCATGCAGGGTGATGTCGACGTCGAGGTCTCCCCCGCCTTCGCGACGCTTCCATCCACCCACCAACTGGCCTCCAACGAGCACGACGTTCGCAATGAGTGCGTTGCCACCCGTCACGAGCGCGATTGAGCCGATGCGATCGCCGATAGCCGCGCGATCGCGGAAACCAATGAAGAATTCGTCATAGTTGGGGAGCAGATGCACCAATTGGCTCGTGGCGCGCGGCAGAGTGAATCCGCGGGGCACGTGGTAGGAATCGTCTCCGAGGGTGCAGACTTCGAGTTCACGGCCCAGCATCTGGACGCCGCGCCGGCACTCGCCGATCGATAGCCCCGACCACCACGCAAAGTCCTGCACGGTCGCTGGTGCGCGTGACACGAAGTAGCGACGGGTGAGCTCAGCCAATGCATCGTCGCCCGACAAATCACGCGACACGGGCGCACGTTCCGCGAGCAACGCGTAGGTGAATTGCTTCCCCACTCGTGGTCCGCTGCACACGAGACCCTCCAACTCGGCGTGCATCACCAGACGCGCCAGACGCTGGGTGCCATCCGTGTGGATGCGCGCGCCGTCGAGTGCCGCCTTCAGTTGCGCCCGCGTGAGGAACGTTCCGCCGCCGAGTGCGCGCTCAATGATCGTGTTGCTCGATCGCAGCACCGCCGGAGTGAGGCCGAGCGTCCTGTTGTACGGTGCCATCTTCGCGTGAACGCGCGCGGCGGTGAGTCGCTGCATCCAGCGCAGATCTTTCGGGGCGACGAAGTGCCACGTCGGGCGCATCACGTGCGTGCGGAGAATCTCGCCGGCGTTGAACGCACGCTCAACATCCGCGTCCTTCAGGCCGTGGGCGCGCATGCCGATGGCCCACTTCGCGCCGACGTAGTCCTGTGCCTGGACAGCACCAAGCATCCGGACCACGTCGGCGGCCGACGTGAGCGTCGGGGTGGTGGTGAGATGCTGATGGTGCAGTCGCGCGATGGCAATGCGACGCGCGCTATTGGAGGCGGTGCTGGTCACTGCGGCGCTTCAGGGTATGATCAACCACCGCCAATTGTGCGGCGCCGTCTATGCCGATCGTCGAGCACAACGTGAGGAACGCATCCCGTCGGGCCGATGCATCGTCGGTGTTGAACGCGAGATACATCGGACGCAGCGACCAGTCATACCGTGAATCAACGACGCCGTGGATGGCCGTCAGCGTGGCCGCGAAGTGATAGGCCATCTCCCCGGTCGCGCGTAACAGGCCGACGAACAGCGCCTGCACCACCACTGGCGGATGGAACTCCATCACCAAATCCAGTGTTTCGGTTCGTCCGGCAAATGGTCCCGCATCCGTCAGCGCGGACAGAATAGTCTCCGTACGGGTGTTGTCGTCAATGAGTGCAGGCGCGCGCGACAGTACCGCGAGTCGCACCTCGATATCTTCTGCGCGCACCGCGCGACGGAGCGTTTCTCGTGCGGTTGGCGTATCGAGCGCGGCCAATGCTTCCACATCGCGCCACCCGCTTGGCGGAGTCAATTGCGCCTCCACCAGTCTCCGACTCTCGCTCGACATGGACGCCAGTGCCTCCAAGTCGAATCCGATCCCCTCCTTCCAGCGATCGTAGTCTATCTGCTTGCTTTCTACGAAGCGTCGCCACGCCTCGAGCTCTGCACCAGCGTCACCCGGCGCGCCGCGCTCGGATGACGCATCCACGGAATCGCGCCTTGCGCGTGTGTAAACAGCAGGTACGTCGGGCACAGACGGCGCCGGCTGCGACGCCGCGCGGATGGCATCCATGTCCGGATAGTCGGCGTCGGACGCCACCGGCGCTTCCAGAATCCAATATCGGCGGTCCTTATCGGTGAATTCACCTGACGACGTCGAGCCATGCCGGTCGTAGAAATCAAGGCCATCGCTGCTGTCGCGCGCCCGTGTCGACACGGGACGCGCCAGCATGAAGTACGCACCAACCGGTGGCGCCGGATGTGAGTGCCCGACGTCGATGATCTCGTTGCCCGCGCTCCGCACGCTGCTGGAGAATGAGTTGGACG
>JBEBIR010000511.1:0-3211 GCA_040080315.1 Gemmatimonas sp. | reverse complement strand
TCTTCGACCACCAGCACAGTGCGGGGCGGCTCGGGGGACGCCATTGCGGCGCGCGATGCGGAGTGACGTTCAGCCATAGTCTGGAAAGTACCGCATCGTGTCTCAAACGACGCACCAAGCGGTGAGCTGCTGAACCGTTGAACCATAGAGGACACCAGGGTCGCCAAGGACTCCGATGCTGTCCGCTGCGAACTCTGCGAACTCTGCGAACTCTGCGAACTCTGCGAACTCTGCGAACTCTGCGAACGCTGCGGTTCAATATTAGTTCTTGCGCACCGGCTCCACACCGAACGTGTACACCGTCCGCGACCGGTACACGTCACCCGGACGCAGAATGGTTGTCGGGAACTCTGCCTGATTGGGCGAATCGGGGGAGTGCTGCGTCTCCAGGCAGAATCCACCTCGATGGTTATACACGTGTCCCGACTTTCCAATGTTACTGCCATCAAGAAAGTTGCCGGTATAGAACTGAAGGCCGGGCTCGCTGGTCGTGACCTCAAGCGTGCGCCCGCTGAGGGGCTCCGACACGAATGCCGCCTGCGTCATAACGGATCGGCGGAAAATCAAGAGGAAATTGTGATCGATACCCTTGGCTCGCGATAGCTGCTCATCCACCTTGGCAATTTGCTCCCCTATCGCGACAGGTTGGCGGAAGTCGAATGGGGTGTCGTCGACGGACTGGATCACGCCCGTGGGGATCAGCGTACTGTCAACCGGCGTGAATGCATCAGCGTTGATGGACACAACATGGCCCAGCACATCGCCCGCGCCATCACCGGCCAGATTGAAGTAGCTGTGGTGGGTGAGATTGACTATCGTGGCCTTGTCGGTCGTGGCCAGATAGTCGATCGCGAACTCGTTCTGGTCGGTGAGCATATACGTTACCCGCACCGACAAGGTGCCTGGATATCCCTCCTCTCCATCCTTCGAGATATACGTCAGCACGACGCCGACCCCGGTTGAGTCCTGCCGAGGCTCGGCGAGCCAGAGGACCTTGTCGAAGCCCTTCGCGCCTCCGTGCAGCGCGTTCACGCCGTTGTTGACCGCCAATGAATACGTGCGGTCATCGAGTGTGAACTTACCCTTGGCAATTCGATTGGCATAGCGACCCACCAACGCCCCGAAGTACGGGGAGCTCTTGAGATAGCCATCCAGGTTATCGTAGCCGAGCACGATGTCGGCGAGCGTGCCGTTTCGATCAGGTGTCTTGATCGAAACAACGATGCCGCCATAGTCGAGGACCCGCATCTCGAGACCATGCGTGTTGGTCAGCGTGTAGACGTGCACTGAGTCGCCGGAGGGAAGCACACCGAATGGCGCGCGACTGATCGTTGCCTTCGTCAACTTTTTTGTCTCCGCCTTGTCAGCAGATGCGCACGCCAGCGCGGTGTGGAGCAGTAGCGCGGCGGCAACGCCGCGCGTCACGGAAGAACGAGCAAAGTACGTCATCGAGATCCCGGTGTGAACGTGACCGTTGTGCGCGTATACCCGTCGGCGTTGGCACCAACGGTTGGGAAGGTAACCATCACGTCGCGCGTGCCGCTGTCGGGCTGTGGCCTGTTAACCCGAAACGGGTGGGACGCTCCAGCGAGTCCCTCCAAGGTCACGACGTACCGGGACCCGTCGAGTCGCTCGCTGAGTATGCGCGGCGCCGACGAGCGCGCGCCGATGGTGGGACGCATGCGGGGCGGCACAATGCTCCATCCGCCCGTGTATGCGATGCTGAACTCCTTCGTGGTGACCACCAGCGCGTGAACGGATGCGTGCACATCGCCAGCGGTGTGATGCTGCTCGACGTCGGCTCCAGACACCAGCGCACCCAACGGCAATGCGGGCGCAAATGTCACGTCCAGCGCCACGCGTTCTTCGCCGCCGCGCCGCTGAACCGAAAGCGTGATCTGCCCCCGACTGCGTCGCACCACGAACGAGACACGCTCAGGCCCTACCGGCACGTTGTCCACCGCCACCGAGTCCCAGTCGGGCGGCAGATGCGGCGCGATGCGAATGCGACGTCGTGGTGCGTCCACTTCGATGCCCAACATGCCGCGAATCAAAGGCGTCAACACCATCGATGTGGCGAAGAACTGTTGCGGTACTGCGGTGTCGAGTGGTTTGTACAGGCGTCCAGACATCAGTTCTGGATTGCGTCCCAGTGCATGGTCAAACGTGGTGCGCGCGATGGCATCAAGCGCAAACTTTCCGGCGGCCGCATTGTGGTACTGGTACTGGGCCAGCGACACGAACCCCGTCACGAAGGGCCAGACGGCTCCATTGTTATAATGCAGCGGGTCGAACAGCGGGCTCGTCGCGCTCAGCGGACGGGCGCCCCAGTCCGTCATGATGCTTGACGACGCGAGCTTGGTGGCCATGTCTGCTCCGCGCACCGCATTGAGGACACCGAAGGACATCGCCGTCGCTGCCCACGCGGTGAGATTCGGATTCACCGATCCGTCCTGCAGCAGCGCGAAGGCGTACTGCCCCAGGGTCGGCATCCAGAGTTTCGATTCCATCGTAGCCAGCGCCTTCGCGCGAATCTGCCGTGCCTGTTCGGCCAGCGCCGGCTCGCCACGTTCTTCCGCCATGCGAGCGAATCGATCAAGCGCGGCAACCCAGACGCCGCTCAGATAGATGTCCGACAGAATACCGATCTGCAGGTCGCCCACCTCCAGCGCACCGGCACCGGCCGACGGGTTCTCCATCAATCCGTCGCCATCCTTGTCGGTGGATAACGACCATTCATAGGCCTTCCTCACGTTCGCCCACAACTCCCGCAGCAATACGGAATCACCGGTCTGCAGCCAGTACTCACCAAACGCCAGAATCCAGAACGGACTGGTGTCGCCGTGATAGTAGGGATAGGGATAGCTGAACCAGTCCACATGCCCGGCACCCTGCGAAATCTCGTGCGTGATCTTTCCGTCGGTACGCTGGTACTTGGCGAAGAATCGCAGCGCGCCGTCGCGCACCAGCGCCGCCTGACCCGCACCGCTCATCGCGAACGAGTTGATCGCCGCATCACCACCAAAGAACCACCCGAAGCCCGGTCGATCGCTGGCCGCGCCCGACAATCCGTAGCCCGCCACCAGTCCGCAACCAAGGTCGGGGTTGCACACGAACGACTCGTCAAGATTGACCTTCGCGTACTCCACCGCGCGATTGAGGAGCGTGTCCGGAGACCGCAGCACCAACTGCGTGGTCCGCAGCGAGTCAG
>JBEBIR010000510.1:0-3217 GCA_040080315.1 Gemmatimonas sp. | reverse complement strand
CTTCTGGCGTTCGCGGTGGTCTTTGCCTCGGCGTGTGCGGGCGATAGCCCCACGGCGGCGGTCATTCCGCCCCCGCCCGAAACACTGACGGTTCCCGCGATTAATCGAGAGTTCCGCGGCCTGTGGGTTGCGACGGTAGCCAATATCGATTGGCCGTCGCGCAGCGGACTGACCGTCGCGGCACAGCAGTCCGAGCTGCTGACCATTCTTGACCTGGCGCGCAGTGCGGGCCTCAACGCCATCGTGTTGCAGGTTCGGGCCGCCGGCGACGCGATATTCCCGTCTACGCTCGAGCCGTGGGCACGTTCGCTCACCGGCACGCAGGGAATCGATCCGGGATGGGACCCATTGACGTTTGCGGTCATTGAAGCGCATGCGCGCGGGCTTGAGTTGCACGCGTGGTTCAATCCATTTCGCGCGGGGAATCTGAGCGATACCTCGCGCCTTGCACCGCTGCATTTTGCCAGGCGTCGCGCTGATCTGGTGCGAACGTTTTGCACGCAGTTGTGGTTTGATCCGTCGGAAGACGCGGTGCAGGATCAGGCGATCAGCGTGGTGCGCGATGTGGTCGCGCGATTCGATCTCGACGCTGTCCACCTTGACGATTTCTTCTATCCCTATCCGGACAGCCGGTGTCCGAATCTGGACTTTCCTGATAGTGCGTCATACGCGCGATATCAACAGACTGGTGGTGCACAGACGCGCGGCGATTGGCGTCGCGCGCAGGTCAATCGATTCATTCAGCGTCTGTATTCAGAGGTGCACGGACAGCGCAACACGGTTCGTGTGGGGATCAGTCCGTTCGGCATCTGGCGTCCGGGCAGTCCGACCGGCATCACCGGACTGGATGCCTACGGCAGCATCTATGCCGACTCCCGTCATTGGTTGCAGCAAGGGTGGGTGGACTATTTCGCACCGCAGTTGTACTGGAGTATCGCATCGACCGGACAGAGCTTTCCCGCGCTGCTGGACTGGTGGACGCAACAGAACACTCGGCAGCGACATCTGTGGCCGGGATTGGCGGCGTATCGTGTGGCCGACGGCAGCGGCAGTGCGTTCAGTGGGAGTGAGATTCCGTCGCAGATTCAGCTTACGCGACAGCGCAGCGCGACGGCGGGCGGTTCCACGGGCACGGTGCTGTACAACACCACATCGTTGCGGGAGAATCGCGGCGGGTTGGCGACCACGTTGACGATGCAGACGTTCGTCGCGCCCGCCTTGCCGCCGGCGACGACGTGGCTCGATGGCGTCGCGCCTCCGGTGCCGGCCATCACGGTGACGGTGTCGTCGGGGACGTCGACGCTGCGGGTGCAATTCCCGGTTGCGGCGGGTGAGCCGCTGTCATGGTGGTTGATGCGATGGCGGAACGGTACGAGTTGGTCGCAGCGTGTGGTGCCGGTCTCTCAGGCGTTCTATGATGTGCCGGCGACGACTAGCGGTGTTCCCACCTCTGCCGTGGTGGTCAACGCGATCGACCGCGTGGGGAATGCCAGTGCGGACGCGGTCTGGCGAACGCCGTAAGCCGTGAACTGTTCCTTCCGGAGCCACTTGTGTAGTGTCCATCCTGAAAGGCCTCGTTCGCGATGATGGAACAACAGACGAGAGACGAAAGACGGGCGACTCGAGACCAAGACCTGTAGCGTCTGAGTCTACCGTCTCCAGTCCTCCGTCTCCTCTCTGTTGTTCCACCATCGCGAACGTGGCGTTTCAGGATGGACACTAGCTACGCTAGGGTAGTGCGTCTGGTTTCCGCGCCCTGCCTCGAATTCTTTTCAAGAAGGGGGCGTTCGCCCCGTGTCGGCTGATGCGCCGTACGCATCGACTGCGCGCTCGAAATAGATGAGCGGATTGCCGCGATAAGCGCGACGGCCGCACTCATGGAATCCGCACGCGGCGTAAAACGGTCCGGCGCCGGCGTCGGCATCGTACGCGTCGAGCCAGATGGCCTGCGCTGGAAACACGCGAGCGACGCGCTCCGCCTCGACCAGGCACCTACGGCCGATGCCGCGTCGCTGATAGTCAGGATGTACGGCCATGTCCGTCAGGTAGAGCGGACGCGACACCGGCGTGAACAGGGCGCGATCAATGGCCCACGGTTTTCGCGTGGAAAGGCGGACGGTGCCGATGATCTCTTCGCCACTGAGCGCAAGGATCAGCCAGGCCTGACGAAAGCCCGCGAGCACGCCGCGTTCTGACACCTCGCTGGACCAATGCCCCTGCCCAAACTGCGCGGTAAGCGCCCGCGCCGCATCGGTGCGGATGCGCGCGATCGTCGCGGCATCGTCGGCGGTTGCGAGACGAAACGACAGCGTCAGCGCGGCGTGCCCTTCATCGGACATCACCGTGGCGAGCGATTCATTTCTTTCCCCATTTCATTCGTGTGTACGCTATGCGAAAGCCCTGACGCTCGGCGTTGCGCTGCGAGGAACCACCCGGTTGCGCCACCATTTGTGCCAGATCGCACCCAACGCTCGCGGCGTAGGCAATCCGCGCCTGCAGCAGTGCGTTTTGCGCACCGCGGCCTCGGTAGTCGGGAATCGTGCTGGCGCCCGTCAGCAACGCCACGTCCTCATGAGTTGAGAGGGCAGCAGTCGCGGCGACGACGCCATCAATTTCCGCCACGAAGCACGCCGTGTTGCGGCTACGGCCCATGACGGTGCCGATGTCGCGCATGAAGTCGCCGAGTTCGGGAAAGTCGCCCCACCCACGCACTGACGCGCTCGCCCACATGGCGACTTCGTCAGGCGTGATGACGCGGACACGCACGTCCGGAGTGGACGGACCGACGATCGCGGCGTCAATCGGCCGATGCATGACGGACGACGCCTCGATGGGCAGGTATCCCCGCGCGCCAAGGAGCGAGAGCGTCGACGGGTCGGCCAGTGGACTGACCTCGTGCATGACACCACTCTGGCGCGACGAGAAGAACGACTCAATCGCGTCCAACTGGTCATCCCGCGGCGTACTGAACAATCCAAATCCAAACGTCTGGGTGCACGGCGACCCGACGCCATCGAACATCGCCCATGTGCCGTCGACGTCGATCCACATCGCGCCGACGGCCGGCATGAAGCGCGCTCGCGCCTCGACGAACGACGCATTGGCCGCGGATTCAGCGCGCTCCAGTCGACGGGCGAGCGCGCTGTCGGAGAAGGCAAATGACCTCATGCGCGAAACCTATGCCGCGCATGAGATCCGTCCATGCTTTACGACACGT
>JBEBIR010000046.1:0-13749 GCA_040080315.1 Gemmatimonas sp. | reverse complement strand
TTCCGCGTCGAATGCCGACTCGATGCGCAGCAGCAGGTAGTAGATACCATCGGTGGCGGTGGGTAAACGCGCCGGATCGGGGCCCGGCAGCACGAATGTGCCCGTGGGAGGCAGAAACACGTTGAAGCGCGAGACTTGCGTGTAGCGACGCTGCGAGTTGCGCTGATCCGATGACATCGAGCCTTGCGTGAGCAGATCGACGGCGGATGGCATTTGCTCGCCAGGGTACACAATTTCCCAGCGTCCGGTCAGTCGACCGCTCCCGGTAAAGCGCAGCGTGGCCTCCACCGGCGACGGCACGTCGCCATTGGCCACGTACAGCACCGGGACCTCCGGATCAAACGCCAACTTCACATCGGTGAACGCGAGCGGCGTTCGTGCGCCACCGCTGGTCAGGCGCAACGTCACCGCCACATACTGATCATCGCGTTCGCTGCGAAAGCGCCGCACGTAGTAAAACGCCGAGTTGTTGCCGGCCGCCGCGTCCTGATAGGCGCGTCGCGCCACCGAGGCCGGAATCGACATCACGTCAGTGACCACGTCGAACTTGCTGCCGGACGACCGATCGTACCGCGCGGGGAGTTGACCGTACACGGAGCCTGGCGCACAGCGCGAGCCGCCGGCAGGGCTGGCCGACACGATCTCGCCACACCAGAGCGCTTCAGCCATGGAGTAGCCGGCCACACCGGAAAAGGTGATGATCGTGGTGGTGACACCTTGCGCGTTGACGTTCACGCTGCTGGGACTGGGACGCACTTGGGCAACAGCCTCGGTGGGCGATGACGCGGCGGCGACCAGGGCGAGTGCGATGACGGCGTAATGGTGTGTGCGCATGATCAGTAGAACCGCACCGAGCCACCGGCATTGAGGGTCCATCGGAGATCGCGCGACAGGATGGGTCCCGCGAGTTGAGGGTGCTGCGATGCAAGTACCCGCGCAAACCGGAGGAAGACGCGCGCCTGCGGTTTGCCGTCGATCAGGCGATACAACGTGAACGCGCGCGATGCTTCCATCTGCAATTCCATGTTCGTGGTTTTCACACCAGCCGCGCCATCAAGAGACGTTGCCCGCGACACGTTGGTGGCCAGATCGGTCAGCGCGCCAAGTTGCCAGCGGATATTCGCACCGACACGATCCAGCTCCTGTGTCGCTTCGGTCTCCGTGAAGCGCTGCCGCTCACGGGACGCCTCAAGCGTGACCGTCATGCCCGCCAGGGGTGTCAGTCCCATCGAGAGACCGTGCACCGTCCCCTTGATGTCGGCCAACTCGCGTCCCGGTTGACGATTGTCCTGCAGCGACTGATTCCAGCGATACGAGACGGTGGTGGCCTCGCGCGTCCAATTCATGGAGCCGGTTTGGTTCACGCTTGCCTGATCGGGAACGTCGGACTCGGTGAATTCACCATGGAGCGGCGTGCCTTCTCCGTACTGATGCGTGCTTTCGCGACCGTAGGAAAGGAGCGGCAAGTACCAGGCGTCTTTCGGACCAATCACCGAACTGAGTGGCATCGCGGCGTTGAACGCCGACTGGGCCGTGCGGCTGGTGAGGATCGATGCGATCTGCGCGAGATTGTCGCGTGCGCGGGTCACGCGCGCCTGCAGGGTGAGCGCACCAACCGCACCGTTCAGCGCAGCCGCGTTGGACTCCGCGTCGGCCTGCATGGATGCACCCAGCGACCGATACAGCGGATCAACGCGCTCGTGGCGCAGCACCGCGGAAACGCTGGCCGTCAGTGAATCGCGCACCGGTCGATCCTTCAGCAACTGCACGGTGGCTTCGCCGAAGCGCGCGGTGCGGCTGAGGGGCTTCACGGCAACGATCGTCGAATCGCCACTGAGCAGCCGGTCGGTTGGGTTCGTGAATTTCGATCGCGCGATGCCACCGGAGAACTTGAACCGCTCCGCCGCATCGCTGAGCGCCAGTTGACTGCCCCAACCCGAACTCTGTTCCGCGTCGGTGACGGATCCCTGATTAAAGTTGGCGATGGGCAGCACCGAACCATCAAGTCCGGAAAGGTCGAGATGAATGGCGCCGGGCCGACTGGGCTTGAGCTCGAGACTCAGGCGCGCACTGGACAGTCGATGCGCGGACTGCGCCAGTCCCAGGGCATTGGTCCAGCCAACGACGTTGCTACCGTTCATGATGCCAGCGTCGACCGTTGCCGCCGATCCCAGCCGCAACGTACCGCCGATGCCGCGTGAGCTGAATCTGTTGAGCAGCTGCGGATTGCCGCTCACCCTGATATTCCCGAGCTGAACACTCGAGCCACCGCGGGTCATCTCCACCTTGTAGTCGGAGAGATCGAGTTGCGGTGCCTCGGCCTGCAGTGATTCGAAGCGCAGCCGTTGCTCATCGGTAGAGACACCCAGCGCATTCGCCTGCGTCGACACGGTCCACGGCGCGCGCGCGAGATTGGACTCAACGCCAACGCGAAGCGTGACGTCCTGATAGGTCGGGCGCGCCGGCGTCGTGGTGTCAGTACCACCCTGCTTCAGTTGACCGGCGCTGTTCAAATCGATCGTCGGGAGGACTCGTCCTTCATCCAGTCCGAGACGATTGCGCACCTTGATGGGAATCTTCGCCACCTCGGTCCACTTCTTGTCGCGCACGACGTACACCGTGATCTCTGAGTCGCCGCCTGGCAACGCGTTACCCAGTGGACGATAGCGCACGCGGCTACCCGATACGTCGGTCAGACTGGTGACGTCGAGCGTACCGATCACCAGAGCGAGCGTCTCCGTCGATGCCAGCGTGCGATCAAGCGTGAGCTCAATGAGCTCGTCGCTGTCGCGAAAGCGATCGACCTGCCAATTCGCGGTGACCTTGATAACCGGTATCGAGTCCTGTTGCGCTTCCACCGTGCGAGCGGCGAGGACGACACCAAGCAGAAGGCCTAGAGTGGGGCGGCACCACATCGGACGACGGGCTCCGGGCTGAAGGAAGTCGGGGACGCTGGGAACTACGGCGTCGCACACGTCCGGAATTGGACATTGTGGTGCGATGTCCAAAATGTCGACGGGAGATCGCCGTGAGGATTGGCAGCGGCGGCAGTACACGCCGGCCACCGCGCGTTCCCACCTCTCATCAGGAGCTGCACATGTTTCGCATGAAGGCGCTCGTCGCCACGCTCGCAACCGTCGCTCTGGTCGCCGCTTCCTCCACGCTTTCGGCCGCACCGGTTCGCGCGTCGGCCCCGTCCTTCGATTTGCTGGCGGACGGTGTGTTCGGCTGCCGTCTCACCATCAGCGCGAAGAATGAAAGCAACGGGCCCGTGACGATCAAGCTTGGCGAGTCTCGTTCGAAGAACCGTGGCTCACCAATATGGAACCGCTGGAACCGCGAGTCCAACTGGGTGATCAACCCGACCGGCAACGTGCAGAGCAACGTCGTCGACCTCGACCTGCCGTGCAGCGCTGGTGATCGCCGGTATGAGTTTGAGATGAGCAAGGCCGGGACCACCAAGGTCATCGAATTTCCCGCCAACAACGACTTCACCGGTGACGTCACGATTGGCCTGGGCAACGTCGCGCGGCACTTCTGATCCCTCCCGCTTGCCACGTCGCACGTGGCAGCGAGAACCACCATTGAAATCATAGATTGTCTTGCCGGCGGGACGCGACCTCGCCAACACACGACCGGGGGCGGTAGGTTAGTCAGACCTCCGCCCCCGAGTCCCTCCGTCCTCGCCGCTGCAACCCGCGGGGCGCTGGCCACGTACCATACCTCGGCACCGAACACCACCAGAATCGCTACCGAGAACCGACGATGGCACGTAAACCCGCGACTCCAAAAGGTCCGACCCGAAAGGCCGCGCCAAGCCCGCGCGGACCCGCCGCGCTGGGGCCCTACTCGCACGCCGTCTGGTCCGGTCGTCAACTCTTTCTCTCTGGCCAGACCCCGGTGGACCCTGCCACCGGCCAATTGGTATCAGGAGATGTCGAAGTCCAGACCCACCGGGCGTTTGACAACCTCCAGCTGGTGCTCGAGGACGCGGGCCTGACCATGGGTGACGTGGTCAAGTGCAACGTCTATCTTACCGACATGGCGAGTTTTTCCGCTATGAACCAGGCGTACAAGGAACGGTTCTCGGCGCCGTATCCTGCGCGCACCACCGTCGCGGTCGCTGGGCTGCCACTTGGCGCGCAGGTCGAAATAGAGCTCGTTGCACGTCGTCCGGATTGATCGTTCGTTTACCTCCTCCCTCCCTGAACTGCTTATGACCAGACAACGCATTGCCCGACTGTCCGTCGTGGCCGCCCTGCTTCTCGGGGCCGCGACGGCAACCGCTCAACGCATGCTGGCCGATTTCGGCGGCGTGTGGAATGTGACCGTTGAAGGCCCGCAAGGCGCCATGAATTCGGTACTCACGCTGAAGCAGACCGCGGACACGGTCGCGGGCGACTTCGAATCGGAACTTGGCAAGGCGCCGGTTTCCGGAATGGTGAAGGGCGACTCGATCAAGTTCAGCTTCGGCATCGACATGGGTGGTCAGATGCTTTCCATTCAGGGCGTGGGCGCCCTGAAAGACAAGAACAGCATGTCCGGTACTGTCGAAGCCGCCGGGATGGGTGGGTTCCCGTTTACCGCGACAAAGAAGCAGTAGACTGAGTACTCAGTACTCAGTACTACGTACTGAGTACTGAGTACGTCACCATCACCGTGCCGCTCTTGGGATAGAGTCGATGGTCGGTCATGGTGAGCTTGGTGAGCGCGGCGGGGAGCGCGCGAAGGGGGATGCCGCCGCCCAGCAACACGGGCACGATGGCGACCTCGAAGTCATCGACGACGCCGCAGTCCATCAGCGTGCGAAAGAGTTCACCTCCGCCAAAGAGCCAGATATCCTTGCCTGGCTCCCGCTTGAGCTGCGCAAGTCGCTCAACCACGTCGTGCGACCATAGCTCCGCTTTCGCGACGTTGGTCAGGGTGCGCGAACAGACGATGACGCGCATGCCGTTCCACATCGCCATGCCGTCTGACGGGTAGGCGGCCGACGCCTCGTACGTCTTGCGACCGAGCAACAACGTGTCGTAGCGCGAGAACATTGCGCCGAAATCGATGTCGGGGTCCATCGGGATCCAATCGAACTCGCCGTTCGGGCCGGCAATGAAACCATCGATGGAGGCGGCGACGGAGTAGCGGAGACGGCGCATGGAAACTCCTCGAGTGTGGGGTCGCGGAATCCTGGTTGTTTATAAATGAACGTTTATTTATATTATCACTCGTCACCCCATCCGCCAGCCCCGATTCTTCCGGCCCTCATGTCGCGACCCCGACGCATCAGTGATGACGAGATCCTCATGGCGGCGTCTCGGGTGATGGGGCGCGTGCCGCCGAGTGAGTTCACCTTGGCACGGGTGGGAAAGGAGGCGGGGTTGGCGCCCGCGACACTGCTTCAGCGTTTTGGTTCCAAGCTGGGCCTGCTGCAGGCGCTCGCGCAGGCCGGCGCGAGTGGAATGCCCGACGCACTGATCGCGGTGCGCGCGCGGCATGCGTCCCCGACGCGGGCTATCGAGATGTATCTGGCGGGATTTGCCATGCTGGCGCCAGACCCCGACGTGCTCACCAACAACCTGGCGTATTTGCAGCAGGATCTTTCCGAGCCCACGTTGCGCGCGCCAACGCAGGCGATGTTCGCCGCGCATGAGCACGCGCTGCGCACACTGCTTGACGACGCCGTCACGGCCGAAGAACTGGCCGGTATCAATGTTCCGTCACTTGCCCGAACACTGCTGGCAGTTGTGCAGGGGACCCTGATTCTCTGGGGCGTCTATCGAGCAGGCAGTGTCAGGGCAGCTATTCGACGAGAGGTGCGCAGTCTCCTGTCCCCCCATCGCCCGCAATCGCCGTAGGCGCGCATCTCCCGTCTCCCGGTGCGGGCAGAACCTGCATGGGAGCGACGCTTGCGCCGACGGCGCCGCGACGGCAGCCTTTGCGTATGCGTTCGCAACCCGCAGAATGAACCGACCCGTCGTGGCCATCGACTTTGGCGCCAGCAATACCGACGTGGTCGTCCGCGACGCCGCCCTCATGCGTCGCTGGAACGTGCCCAGTCAGGGACAGCCGGACGAGGCGCGTGTGCGTGAGGTGCTGGCCCTTGGCGCGCTGACACCGTCCGATGTGGACTGGATCGCGGTCACCGGTGGCAATCGGGAGCGGATACCCGAAACCATTGACGGGCGGCCTGTGCGCAGGATCGACGAGGTTCGATCCATCGGCACCGGCGGGCTGGCGTTGGCGGGAGTGGCACGCGCGATCGTGACCAGCGCCGGTTCGGGTACGGCAGTCATCGAAGCGGGCCCTGAAGGATCACGTCACGTGACGGGGACCGGCGTCGGTGGCGGTACGCTGGTGGGATTGGGCCGGATGCTCTTGAACATCACCGATCCACACGTGCTGGACGAGTTGGCGCGCTCGGGCAGTCCCACCGGTCTCAATCTCACCATCGGCGAGGTCTTGGGTGGGGCGATTGGGACGCTTCCCCCAGACACGACCGCGGTGAATTTCGGTCGCGTCGCACGCCAGCCAATTGATGCGACACCCGCCGACACCGCTGCAGCGCTGGTCAACATGGTGGGTCAGGTGATCGCCATTATCGCCATCAACGCGGCGCGCGCCACCAAGTGCGACGACATTGTGATTGTGGGTCACTTGTCAGACTTACCGAGCATTCGCGAAACGTTTCGCCGAGTTGGACAGTTCTACAGCGCGACATTGCGCGTGCCGGAGTTTGGCGGATATGCCACCGCCACAGGGGCACTGCTGGTGGCCGCGGGAGAGTGACGTCGGAGGCGTTGCGCAGACGCTATCGCGCGCCCGCTTTACCACCCGCCGTGCACAGATACGCCATCGCCACATCGGCCAACGATCCCTTGGTCGTCGGACCGAACCCCGGCAGCCCGGGCTTGTCGTGGCGCGCTTCACGGGTGCCTTTCTCGTCGTAGTAAAACCACCGCTCCTTGGTCGCCACGGTCCGCTCAATACAGTTGAACATGGCAATCGAGCGTGTGCTCTTGTAGTCGCCCTTGGGTGCCTTGATGGGCGGCTGCAGGATAGCGCGCACGGTGGCGGTCACAATATCGTTGCTCCGCGAGACCGAGCGTGTCTCGAGCATGACGGGTGTGCCGACGGTCGTTGTACCGATCTTTGAGAGTTTTTGCGCGTGCGACACGGTCGTCAATGACGGCAGTGCAACACACGCCACGAACGCGACCACGCAGCGAAATCGACGCATGTCAGTGCTCACTTGAGTGTCCCAGCCAGTTCCTCGTACACTTTGCGAACGGCGACTGGCGCTTGCTGGTCGGCCAGAAACCAGCCCGCGTATGGTCCCCACTGCGCCTGCTTCACCGCGTCGTCTACCGACAGTCCGCTCGCGCGGAGTCGCGTCACCTCGGCGATCACCGCGCGCAGCGACGCGCGAAAGGCCACCAGTTCTTCGCGCGATGCCGCGGGCTCCTCGATAAAGCCGTGCCCGGGCACATAGCGCGAGACATTCATGGCAAGCGCCCGGTCGACCGTCTTCACCCAATCGCTGGGATAGGCTGAGCGCATGGCGGGGAACACGCGGTTGAGATAGGCCTCGCTCATGAAGAGAATCTTCGACGCCGGGAGATACACCATCAAGTCGCCACCGGTGTGCGCGCGACCGAGGAAGCGCACCTCCACGCGCATCGTGCCAACGTCGATGGTCTCGATATCCGCGCGCATGGCGCGTGCTGGAACCACCACACGTCGGGTCGCCGGCGCCGCGGCCGAATCGCGCTTCAGTTGCGCCAGCGATGTGGGATGCACGACGTACGTGACGCCCGCGGACAGCACGCTATTGCCGGCGGTGTGGTCGCCATGATCAGACCCGACCACGTACCACTTGATGGGGAGTGGAGTGATGGTACGGATCCGATCCAGCATGGTCTGTGTCGCGGCCGTGCTTCCCTGACCATCCGCGATCAGCACGCCGGTTGTGCCCACCACGATCATACTGACGGTCGTGAATCCCGGTTGGCGAATCTCCTCGTAGCCATACACGTTCGGCGCGAGCGGCACGAGGCGCGGAAACGCTGACCGGGGAATGCCGCGCAGCGCGGGATCGGCCGTGCGCTTCGGGAACTGGCGACGGATGCCGCGAATCGCGATCGGTGGCGTGAGATTCTGTTCACTGTGCGGCGCTTGCTGGATCGCCCGCACCAGGTCCATGCCGGATGTCACGCGACCGAATGCGGCGAAGCCCTGACCGTCGGGATTCCGGTGACCGCCCTCGTCGAGCGACGGTTGCGCGCCAATCGTGATGAAGAAACTTGATGTCGCAGTGTTCGGTCCGCCGCGCGCCATGGAGATGGTCCCGTCGACGTGCCGGAGCCCCGTCGTGTTCGTCCGCTCCAGCATCACAGCGGGGAAACTCGAATCGGGACGCGTGGCCCTGGCGCTGCCCTGGATGACTTCGATGCGCACCGAATCACGCGGCTGATTGTCGCGAGTGACCGTCCGATGGAATCGCCCGTCCGTGAATGATCCGCCGTCGACGTAGCGCAGAAAGTTTGTCACCGTGATCGGCGCCCGCGCGCTGTCCAGCGACAAGGTGATGTCACCGCGGTCGGTGGCAATGACGATGGGCACTGCGCCGGTCGCGATCGGTTGCGTTGCGGACGTCTGGCCAGACTGGTGGCAGCCGCCAACCAGCACGGCCGCAGTGATGGCCGGGACCCAACGGTGCCAGCGTGGGCAGAAGGCTGAAGTGGGCATGGCGATCGAAAGGGTAGGTGCGCGCGCCGCGGCGTATCTTTAAGATATCACGGGCGGTATTCGACAATCAGGGAGGACACGATGGGTATTTCCTACAGCGCGACGGTGGCGACGGAACGCACCGGCGCAGAACGGGCGACGCTGGTTCGGCGCACGTATGCACTGGTGCTGACCGGGGTCGTGATGACCGTTGCCGGTTGTGCTTGGGCGATGTCTCAGCCATCGCTGATGGAACTGGTGGCGCGTCACCCGTTCCTCAGCTTTTTGGCAACCCTCGCGCCGCTGATGGGGGCGCAGCTGTTTCGTCGGCAGTTCCCGATGAATATCAGTCTGACATTGCTGTTTACGCTGCTGGAGGGTGTGTGGATCGCACCCTTGGTGTTCGTGATGGAGCAACGTCAGCCGGGCGTGGCGGGACAGGCGGCGGTCCTCACCCTCAGCACGTTCGCGGTGCTCACCGCCTATGCGTTCATCTCACGCCGGGACTTTTCGGCGTGGGGCAGCTTCTTCGTGGTCGGGTTGTGGGTACTCATCGGGACATCGCTGCTGAATCTGTTCTTCCAGAACCAATCGGCATCTCTGTGGATTGCCGGCGCGACCGTGCTGGTGTTCAGCGGAATGCTGGTGTATGACACGTGGCGCCTGCGCAATCAGTATGGTCCTGAGGACTACGTGATTGCCGCCGTGCAGATCTACCTGGATCTGTTGAACATGTTCACCGCGATTCTCCGTCTATTGGGCGGACGGCGCTAAGGGTGGTCACCGCGGTACTGTCGTAGCCACGCACTGCTCCATCCGGCAAACGATCCGTCAGCGAGCGCCGCGCGGGCATCGCGCATGATCTGCAGCAGGAATGCCAGGTTGTGCAGCGCGAGCAAGCGCGGCCCAAGCGGCTCGTCCGCCGCGAACAGGTGGCGCAAGTACGCGCGGTCGTAGTCGGTGCAGGCCGGACACCGGCAGGATGGCTCCAGCGGACGGCGATCGACGCGATGGCGGCTCTTGAGGATCTGCACGGGTCCTTCGCGGGTGAACGCGGTGCCGTGTCGGCCCATGCGGGTCGGCGCCACGCAATCAAACAAGTCCATGCCGCGACGCACGGCTTCAATGAGATCATCGGGGAACCCGACGCCCATCAGGTAGCGCGGCTGATCGCGCGGCAGTTCCGAGTCGCACGTCTCCAGCGTCGCGTACAGGTCGGACTTCGCCTCGCCTACGGACAGTCCACCGACGGCGATGCCATCCCACGTACCGGCGTCGAGGATTCCACGCACCGACGCGCGCCGCAGCGCGGCGTTCACGCCACCCTGAACGATGGGAAAGAGCGTCTGCACGGGCGACTGACACTCCTGTTGGTCACGCGCGACGGCGAACGGCAGTGTCCCGTGCGGCAACGAAATCTCATCCAACGGCGCGCGGCCTTCGCGCTGCAAGCGCTCAAACTCCACGCGGCATCGCGTCAGCCACCGTAAACTGCGCTCCATGGCGGCGCGTGACGCCGCCTCTTCGGATCCACCCGCGATCAGCTCGTCCAGCTGCATGATCACATCGGCGCCGAGGTTGCGCTCGATCTGCATCACACGTTCGGGTGTGTACGCGTGGTGCGACCCGTCAATCGTGCTGCGAAACTCGACACCGTCCTCGCTGACGGTGCGATAGCGCGCCAGAGAGAACACCTGATATCCACCGGAATCCGTGAGCATCGGGCCGTTCCATCGCGCGAACGCATGCAGTCCGCCGAGGGCGCGAACCATTGCGTCACCCGGTCGCAGATACAAGTGGTACGCATTGCTCAACACCATCTGCGCGCCAACTGCGGCCACTTCGCTCATGGTGAGTCCGCGGATGGCCGCATGCGTGCCTACGGGCATGAACGCCGGAGTCTCCACCACGCCGTGCGGCGTCGTGAGCCAACCCAATCGCGCGGAACCGTCGGGTAACGCTGACCGAAAGGCGAATGGAGCGGCGGCGTCGCGGTCGGCGGCGTCGCTCAGTGGCCGACCGCTCCCGCATCACGATCGCGCGGATCCGGCGCACCGGTGCGATGCCCGTTGCGTGCGTCGATCACGACTGAGTGCGCGGTGCCCTGTTGGCCGCCGATCTGCACGCGATGTCCCATCTTTTCGAGCGCGCTTACCGTCGATGCGGGCACAGCATCACGCTCGATGGTGATCCGGTTCGGCAGCCACTGATGGTGAATGCGCCCCGCGTTGACCGCGGCCTGCGCGGGCATGTCGAACGCCATGATGTTGAGCGCCACTTGCAGCACCGTGTTGATGATGGTGCGGCCACCGGGACTGCCGACCACGGCGACCAGCTTGCCATCCTTGGCGATGATCGCTGGCGTCATGCTGGAGAGCATGCGTTTGCCCGGTCGCGCGATATTGGCCGGCGTGCCAATCAAGCCTGTGCTGTCGGTGAGACCGGGCTTTCCGTTGAAGTCGCCCATTTCGTTGTTGAGCAGGAAACCCGCACCCGCCACCACCGCGCCAAGTCCGTAACCAGCTTCCAGCGTGTACGTCACCGACACCGCCATGCCACTCTTGTCCACGACGGAAAAATGCGTGGTCTCCAGACTCTCATTGCCATCGGCGATCTGCGCAGGTTGCGACGGCGACGCCTTGTCCAATTGGATGGTCTGGCGCAGTTCGTTCGCATAGCCCTTTGATGTCAGTTTCTCGACGGGCACCGTGACGAAATCCGGATCACCGACATATCGGCCGCGATCGAGGAATGCGCGTCGCATGCTCTCGGCGAGCAGGTGGATGTAGCGCGGAGAATTGTGTCCAGCGGCTTTGAGGTCGAATCCCTCGAGAATATTGAGCATCTCGATCATCGCCACACCACCAGAACTCGGCGGGGGCATCGAAATCACTTCGTAGCCCTTGAACGTGCCTTTCACCGCCGCGCGTTCCTTCGCTTCATACGCCGACAAGTCCTTCTCCGTGATGATCCCGCCGCCGCGCTTCATCTCTTCGGCAATCAGTCGCGCGGTTTCGCCCTTGTAGAATCCATCGCGCCCCTGATCGCGAATGCGCGTGAGGGTGCGCGCGAGGTCGGGCAGCTTCATGCGCTCTCCGACAGCGTACGGCGTACCATTCTTCGAGTACGCGGCAACCGTGGCGGGGTAGGCCTTGAGACGGCTCACGGCCCCTGACAACGATGCCGCGAGTCCGGTGGGAACGAGGAACCCGTCACCCGCGAGGGCAATCGCTGGCGTGATCAACTGCTTCCACGGTGCGTCGCCGTATTTCTTGTGTGCTAACGCAAAGCCGGCCACCGTACCGGGCACGCCAACCGACAGATGGCTGCGATGGTGCTTGGTCGCCGAGTAGGCGCCGTTCGCTTCGGTGAACATCTCCGGCGTGGCGGCCGCCGGTGCTTTCTCGCGAAAGTCAATCGTCGTGGCGCGTCCGTTGGGCAGGCGAATGACCATGAAGCCACCGCCGCCGATATTGCCGGCGGTGGGGTAAGTCACCGCGAGGGCAAAGCCCGTGGCGATCGCCGCGTCCACGGCGTTGCCGCCGTTGGCCAGCACCTGCGCTCCGGCTTCGCTGGCAATGGCGCTCGCCGAGACGACCATGCCGTTTGGCGCGTCGGTGCTGCGCACAATTGGCGCCGACCCCGCGCCACTCGCTTGTCCGCTGCCGCTGTTGCCGAAAATGCATCCGGCGGGCAAGACCCCGACAAGGAGCGCGAAAGCGAGTGTCGCGCCGCGACGCAGTCGCGGGAGCCACAGGTTCGACGGAGACGCGATATGTGCAGGCATGTCAGGGAGGGACAGAGAGGAGAAGGCTGTGCTAAACGGCGGAGCGCGCGTCCGCGCGCGCTTGCGAAGCGGTGCTGTCGCTCCACAACTGCCGCGTGACCTTGAGCAACACGAATGAGCTGACCGCGAGCACGGCTGTCAGCATCCACGCAGTCGGCAGGCGTGACGGATCACCGGACGAGTACAGGAAGTTGCCGATCGCGAATAGCGACGACCAGATCACCACGCAGCCGGCGATCCATCCGACGAACGCGGCACCGATGCGGTTCTCTTGCGCGATCTCGACATCCGAGACACCGGCCGCCGCGCGCAGGGCGGTCCATCCGGGTCCCGCCGGCTTCACCTTCTGCACGAACGCGATGAGGGTCGCGCGATCGGTCGCCGGACCCACGAACGCGGTGATGAGCCACGCAATGGTCGTGATGCCCACCTGCACCATGGTGGTGGTCGCAAAATCGGCGCCGGGCATCAGCTCGGGCACAAGCAGCGAGGTGATGAGCGACATCACCATCGCCACGATTTCACACCATGCCGACACGCGCCACCAGAACCAGCGCGCGATGTAGAGCAGTCCCGTGCCGGCGCCGATCGACAGCAACACCTGAAACGCCTGCTGCGCAGAACTCATCGTCAGGCTGAGCAACGCCGCGACGATGTACAAGCCGATGGTGCTCAGTCGCCCGGCGTTCACATAGTGCGACTCGCTGGCGTCCTTCCGGATGAAGCGCCGATAGAAGTCGTGCACCAGATACGACGAGCCCCAGTTGAGATGTGTGAGAATCGTCGAGGAGTTGGCCGCCAGCAACCCGCCGATCATGAGCCCCACGAAACCGATCGGAAGGAACTTCAGCATGGCCGGAAACGCCGAGTCATGACCGATGAGCGATGCATCTGCGCCCGGGAACGCGGCTTGGATGGAGGCCAGATCGGGGTACACAATGATCGAGCACAGCGCGGTGATGATCCACGGCCACGGGCGCAGCACGTAGTGCGCGACGTTGAAGAAAAGTGTGCCGCCGAGTGAATCCTTTTCCGACTTGGACGCCAGCATGCGCTGCGCGATGTACGAGCCGCCACCTGGCTCCGCACCGGGATACCAATTGGCCCACCAACTGATGGCGATCGGCAGGATGAAGATCATGAGCGCGAGCTCGGACATGCTGAAGTTGGGCAGCAGGTCGAGGATGGGCTGGCCTGCGCCGTCCTTGGCGGACATCACCGGCTGCGCGTTCGCACCCGCTCCC